>CANRGW010000138.1 GCA_947630205.1 uncultured Bacilli bacterium | reverse complement strand
TATATCATAATTTTAAAACTGGTGAAGCCACCAACAAAAAATTAAACTTAGAAAAATTTATTTCTTGCTTTAAATTTCAAGCTAATCAAATTTTTGATAATGATTTAAAATATAATATACATTATCAAGTAGACAATATTAATTTTAATCTTAAAGATAATTATAGATTAGATTATTTCTTATCTAATAGAAGATAAAAAATGTAAATTAATTGTATAATTTGCTTTTTCTCTTGCTTTTTTCCAACATTTACTTTACTTCACCTATCTTGTTCTTGGATATTTATTTGTTTTTGCACTTAATTGTGCACTTTAGATTGATTTAACGATTTATTTATTTTCACTATATTTGCCTTCATTATATAATTAGATAAATATTCTAATCTTTAACTATATAAGTATTCTAATTATGTAAGTATTCTATTTATATAAGTGTTCTATTTATATAAGTATTCTAATCTTACACTTAAAATTTAAATTAAGAGACATTATTATTCGACAAAGAACATAGAAAATGTTATAATGAAAAAGTTAGTAAAGGTAAATGAAAAAAATTTTATTTTTTAACCTTAAATCAATAAAGGAGTAAAATTTATATGCAGTTATTAGTAAGTGATTTTGATGGAACATACTTTTTAAATGAAGAAGATATTAAAATAAATAATCAAATGATTAAACAATTTATGGAAAAAGGAAATATTTTTATGTTGTCATCAGGAAGAAGTTTTAAATCTTTAAAAGAAATGACTCAAAAATATCATATTCCTTATGATTATCTATCTTGTTGTGATGGTTCTATTTTATATGATAAAAATGATAATATAGTTATTAAATATAATTTAAATTCCGGTATTATTCAAGAATTTCTTAATTTACAAAAAGAAATATTCGTGAAAAAAGTTCAACATTCTTATCCTGATGACTATTATGATACTTATCATGAAGGAAGTTTAATTGGTCTTAATTTAGTTGTTGAAAATGAAAATATTACTAAAGATTTTTTAGATAAATATAAAAAACTAGCTGAAAAATATATAGATTATGACTTTTTACATTATAAACACGATAATATTACTTTTTTCTGTCTTAAAAATAAAGGAATTAATAAAAGTACAACCGTTAAATATTTAAAAAGTTTTTTAAATTTAAACTATCAAGATATTATCACTGTTGGAGACAATGAAAATGATTTTAAAATGTTAGAATGTTTTAATAGTTACTATATAGGAAATGTTGATGAGAAAATTAAAAAAGTTTGCCTAAAAGGTTATAATTCTCTTTCTAATCTCCTTGAAGATATGCAATAAAATGACTAATAAAACGAACTTTTCAAAAAAAGTATACACTTTTTTGTGTACACTTTTTATTTTACGCTTTCATAATAAAAGTCATTTTTTTAGTTTCTATTTTTTAGTTTTTCTGAAACAAATTCTAAGAATTTATCTAATTCCAGAGTTGTTGTTGTCTTTTCACTATAAAGTCTATAACTAATAGTTTCATTTTCCATTTCTTTATCGCCAAGAATTAAAGTAACAGGGATTTTTTTAGTTTGACTTTCACGCATTTTGTAACTTAATTTTTCATTACGATTATCTAAATTTACGCGAACACCTTTTTCTAATAAAATATTTTCTATTTTCTTAGCATAAGTAAAATGAATATCATTATTAACGGGAATAATATTGACACTAACAGGAGCAAGCCAAAAAGGAAAAGCACCTTTCGTTTCCTCAATTAAGAAAGCCGTAAATCTGTCAAAAGTTCCAAAAATTGCTCGATGAATTACAACTGGCGTTTGTTTTTCACCATTAGAGTCTATATAAGATAAATCAAATCTTCTTGGAAGAAGAAAATCTAATTGACAAGTTGATAAAGTAACCTCAGGACCAACAGCTGGTTTTACTTCAACATCAAGTTTAGGTCCATAAAAAGCCGCTTCGCCAATTGCTTCAACATATGGACAACCAAATTCATTTAAAACCTCTCTTAATTTATCTTCGGCGGCATTCCACATAGCATCATCATCAAAATATTTTTCTTTATCTTTAGGATCACGAAGGGAAAGTCTAAATTTATATTCTTTAATGCCAAAATCTTTATAAACATCTAAAATTAAAGATACAACTTTTTTAAATTCATCACCTATTTGATCAGGTCTTACAAACAAATGAGCATCATTTTGACACATACAACGAACTCTTTCAAGTCCTTTAACTGCTCCACTTGCTTCATATCTAAAATCCGTTGCAAACTCACCAATTCTAATTGGTAAATCGCGATATGACCTTAAACTATTTTTAAAGATTAACATATGATGTGGGCAATTCATTGGTCTTAAAACAAATTCTTCATCATCAACTTTCATGGATGGAAACATATTTTCTTTATAATGGTCCCAATGACCAGAAGTTTTATATAAATCAACTGTTCCAACACATGGTGTATAAACATGTAAATAACCTAATTTTTGTTCTTTTTCATAAATATAATTTTCTAGTTGTTTTCTAATAATAGCACCATTTGGTAACCATAAAGGCATAC
>CANRGW010000137.1 GCA_947630205.1 uncultured Bacilli bacterium | reverse complement strand
AAAAATCAACCCGAACGGATTGATTATATATGTTAAGTTCAAACTATAAAAGTTCGAACAGAAACGTCACTGGAGCGGATGATGGGAATCGAACCCACGTGGTCAGCTTGGAAGGCTGAAGTTCTACCATTAAACTACATCCGCATAAAAAGTAGACATTTATAATTATACTATTAAATATATAAATGTCAACTACTTTTTTCAAAAAATACAAAATATAAAAAATACACTATTTAAATAAATTATCTAAATTACCTTTTAAAACTTTTACATTCCATCCTTCTAATTCATCTTTATATGGTTCATAAATATCATTAAACAAATATATATCTTTCTTAAAATAAAAAGCAAAAGCAATCTCAGCAAAACTATTTGGTCCAATATAATTTTCTATTCCATGATTACAAACATTAACAATCAAAACAGTATCATTTTTTGAATCGATTATTTTTTCAAAATGTTTTCGCGAAGCAATACTTTTAGGAATATCCTTAAAACACTCTTCCGGTACTAAAACCGTATATCCTTTTTCCGTTAAAGTATTTGCAACTTTTAAAATTTCTTCTTTCACTTTCATACTTCCACATAAAACTATTCTTTTCATTTAATCACCATCATTATTATAAAATAAATTTTCCAAAAAAACTATCCCTAATCATTTGCCTTTTATAAAAAGCCATATTATACTATAGTTGGTGATACAAATGTTCGTAACGCATACTTTAAAACCAATTTATGATAAAAATTCTAAAGTCTTAATTCTGGGAAGTATCCCCTCTACTAAATCGCGAGAAGTAGGCTTTTACTATGGTCATCCAAGAAATAAATTTTGGACAACTTTAAAAACCATTTATAAAACTGAAAATTTAGATACAATTCAAGATAAAATAAAATTTTTAAAAGAAAATCATATTGCTCTTTTCGATGTTATAAAAAGTTGTGAAATAAACTCATCAAGTGATAGTTCTATAAAAAATGTTGTTGTAAATGACTTAACCCCTCTTTTAGAAAATAGTCAAATTAAAGCAATCTTTACAACTGGTTCCAAAGCCTATAACTTATATCAAAAATATTTATATAAAGAGACCAACATAAAAGCCATTCCCCTTCCTAGTACTTCACCTGCTAATGCTAAAAAAGGCATTGAAGAAATTTTAATAAAATCATACTCCATTATAAAAGAATATACTGATAGATAGATAATATCTATTTTTTTATTTAAATAATTAACTTTATAATATAAGAACATCTTAATTTTTAACTGCTCATATATATTTCATTTTTCTCGACATTTTAAAAAACAATTTTTAAACTTTTATTTTGTAATATTTAAACATTTAAATTCCTAGAAAAATTAAACTTAAACGTCTTGAAATAACAATTAATTACTTTAATAGTCAAAAAAAATAAAAAAGTAACCTCTAACTTATTTCATTATACCTTTAATAACAAAAGAAAAAGCATATTCGACAAATTATACATCATTTATAAATACATTATTTTTGAAAAAAGATAACAAAATTTCCTAAATTAAATTGTTAAAAAAAGATTACTAACTAATAGTAATCAATCTATTGCAATAAGTTCATAATCAGTTGTTCCAATTCCAAGTTCTAAAGCGGCTTCAATAGTATGTTCCCCATGCCTTGAATTAATTCTTTCAAGTAAATGGTCTCTTCCTTTGTCATCAGAATTTTTTACTAAATCAATACATGCTCTATCAATAGCAACAGGATCAGTTGATGCTAAAATACCTATATCTTCCATACAAGGGTCTTCAGCAACATTACAACAATCACAGTCAACTGACATATTACACATAACATTAATATAAAGAATATTATCCTTAAAATGATTAACAACAGAAGAAGCCGCATCAGCCATAGCCTCTAAAAATTTTATTTGATCTGTATGGAACATTTCTTCATAAGATGCATTTTCTTTACCAGCACAATGAATATATCTTTTTCCTTTACCTGATGCAATACCAATTGATAATTGTTTTAAAGCGCCTCCATATCCTCCCATTGGATGTCCTTTAAAATGTGATAAAACTAACATAGAGTCATAATTATTAAGATTTTTACCAACATAATTTTTCTTAATAACTTTACCATTAGGAATTTCAAGAGTTATATCCCCTTCACTATCCATAATATCAACCTTAAAATATTTACTCCAATTGTGATTATTCATTAATTTTAAATGCTTTTCTGTAGTATCTCTTTCTCCATCATAAGCTGTGTTGCATTCAACAATTGTTCCATTTAAATAATCAACTATTGGTTTTACAAATTCTGGTCTTAAATAATTTTGATTGCCCGCCTCTCCAGAATGAATTTTAACGGCAACATTTCCTTCTAATTTTTTTCCTAATTTTTGAAAAATTTTAACAACACCTTCTGGGGTTAAATCTTTCGTAAAATAAACTTTTGCTTTTTCCATAATTTCTCCTTACTTATATTATGGTAGTGTGCATAGTTTATACACAAACTACCTTTTTTTCCTTTGTTTATCCATAATTTCTATATATTTTCTTTTAC
>CANRGW010000136.1 GCA_947630205.1 uncultured Bacilli bacterium | reverse complement strand
AAAGAAAACTCTTGCAATGTTAATGGTAACTGGTGGCGGAACTATGTTAGTATTATTTATTGCAATGATAATGATGATGATGGACATGTAAACTATGTCAAAATTGATTGATAAAAATTATAATTAATGCTATAATAATAAATGTAATAGTAGGAAAGGAGAAATAAAAATGAAAGAAGCAAGTGGGGAATTAAGTATGACTTTAATAGTAATTGTTGCTGCTGGTGTTATTTTATCTTTATTTATGCTATTCCGTGAACCAATTTTAAATGCAATTGGTAGTAAATGGAGTGAATGGACAGGTAGCGATATGAATGTTGATTTAAATGATGCTATGATTGTAAAAGATATTGAATTTTAATAGAAAAAATAGGGAGATGTTAGTATGAGAGAAGCCGTTGGTGGTTCTATATTATTTTATATTATTTTAGGTTTTTTAGCTGTTTATATAATATTTATTGGTTTAATTATGAACTACGCGGCTACTTATCGTGCTAGTAATTATGTAATTACAACTATAGAACAATCAGAAGGCCAAGATCTTATTAAAACAGATATATGTGAAAATTTACGCAAAAGAAAGTATTATAATACTGTTACTGTTTCTTGCGAAGAAAATGATCTTGGACCAGTTTATACTGTAATAACCAATGTAAAATTTGAAGTACCACTTATTGGTATAAATGGTAATTTAAAAATAAAAAATGAAACCAAAACTATTTATGGTACAAGTTATGGTGTAAATTGTGTGCTTGAGAAGCAAACTTTTGATTGTGGAGGCCGTTGATGAATATAATCGTAACTAATCAAAATAAAGAATTAATAATGAGTACTAATATTGAGATAATGAAAGAATTAAATGGCGTTTTTCAGATTTCAGAAATTGCCAATAGTTTTAATTCGATTTTTTATCGTAAATTGATAATAGATGCAACGGCTTTAGCGAATTTTCCTAAAAGGGATGTAATAACTGAATTAGCTAAAACTTTTGATACTGAAAAATTAATTCTATTTTTGCCTCCAGATAATCCACCTCCTAAGAAATTTTTATCTTTTTTAATAAGTAATAATATTTATAATTTTACAGATAATGCTAAAGGTTTGATTGAACTTGTTAATAAGAGTAATACTTATGATGATGTCAAAGAATATGCAAATACTGAAACACCACCTCCTAGTGATAATACAACATCTTCTAGTAGTGATGATTTATATGATACATCTAACGAAAAAACGATTCTTGGTATTTGCAATGTAAATAAAGATGCAGGAAGTACTTCTTTAACTTATTTGATGAAAAAAAATTTAGAAGAAGTATATCAAAAAAATGTTGTTGCTGTTGAAATTGATAAAAAGGATTTTGTATTCTATAATTCTAAAGGTTTATATTCTATACCTAATACTAAAATGGGAGAATTTTTTTCTGCTTTTGAAAATACTGAAATAATATTAGTTGATTTAGCTGATAGTAAAAGTACAGATGTTTGTACTGATGTCATATATTTAGTAGATCCATCTTTATATAAAATAAATCAATTATTGATGAATAATCGAGGAGCATTTAATAGCTTAAAAGGAAAAAAAGTTGTTTTAACAAACAGTTTATTATCTGATCAAGATGTTGAAGTATTTTCTAGAGAAGCTGGGATAAGTGTTTACTTTAATTTACAACCTTTAAATGATAGAATAGTTAATCCAGCAATAAATTCATTGCTATCAAAATTAGGTTTAATTGAATTAAGTGAAATGAATAATAAAAAAGGATTATTTGGTATATTTAACAAATAGTTTTTTTTACTTTTCATGGTAATATTATCACTTGCTAATTTATATAATTTTTATAGGTAATTTTTAAAATTTAAAAATATATAAAAAAGTTGAAAAACTCTTGATTTATTTATTTTTTTTTAGTATTATATAAGTATAGTTTTATGTTGTTGGGAGGATTTATATGAATTATTTTTTAATATTAGATGAAATGACTGATTTATGTAGCAATGATTTAATTAAAGCTGCCGTTGGTACTGTTAAAACAATTTTTACTATTATTCAATTTGTTGTTCCTGCTGTTTTAATAATTTTGTGTGGAATTGATATGTTTAAAGCTATGACAAGTGGAGATGAAAAAAAGACTAAGGAAACTCAAAAGACTTGTATTAGACGTTTGATTTATGCTTTAATTGTATTTTTAATTATTCCAATTTTAAGTTTAATTATGAGTGCTGTTGGTTCAGTTGTTAAAATTAAAGAAGCTGGAACGGCTGGTGCTACTTTCCAAAATTTCTTAAGCTGTTGGGATAAAGCAGGTGAGACTGTTTCTGTTGATAATAATAATAATGACGATGTTGCTTCTGGTAGTTGTACATGTTCTTATTATGATAATGGACAAATGTATGATCAAGGATATATGGACAGAGATGCATGTGAATCTCAAAGAGGTCATTTCTGTAGAGACTAAATATTAAAAAAAATAAGAAGCCTTTGGCTTCAGTTTTTTTGTTTTCAAAAGGAGTGATATAATGCTTATATTAGCTGCGTGTACAGATGCTATGCAAATGTGTTGTGATA
>CANRGW010000135.1 GCA_947630205.1 uncultured Bacilli bacterium | reverse complement strand
TTTTGAATTTTGATAATCGAATTCAAAAGGGTAATATTAAAAATCCTAAATATGTTTGTGAATTAAAAATAGATGGTTTAAGTGTTTCTTTAAAATATAAACATGGAGAACTTTTATATGCAGCAACGCGGGGCGATGGAGTTGTTGGTGAAGATATTACTGATAATGCTAAAACTATTAAAACAATTCCTCTTAAATTAAATCAAGATATTGATATTGAGGTTCGGGGAGAAATTTATATTAGTAAGAAAACTTTGGCTAAATTAAATGAAGAACGGGTTAAGGAAGGATTAGAACCTTTTAAAAATGCTCGTAATTTAGCAAGTGGTTCAATTAGACAACTTGATAGTAGTGTTGCGGCTAAAAGAAATTTAGATGCTTTTATTTATCATTTACCTAATCCTCTTGATTTTGGTATAAAAACACATTATGAGGCTTTAGAGTTCATGAAAAATTTAGGTTTTGTTACTAATCCCAATAATAGATTGGTAACAGGAATTGATGGTATTCTTAATTATATATCTGAAAAAACGGCTCTTCGGAGTGATTTAGAATATGATATTGATGGTGTAGTTATTAAGTTAAATAATATTTTAGATCAAATGCGACTTGGTAGTACCGTTAAATATCCTAAATGGGCAACGGCTTATAAGTTTCCACCTTTAGAAGTTATAACGAAATTAAAAGATATTATTTTTACAGTTGGAAGAACAGGACAAGTTACACCTAATGCTATTTTAGAACCAGTTAATGTTATGGGTTCTACTATTTCTAAGGCTACACTTCATAATGAAGATTATATTAAAGAAAAAGATATTCGCGTTAATGATTATGTTGTTATTATTAAAGCAGGAGATGTTATTCCTCGAGTTGAAAGTGTTAAATATGAAAGACGAAGTGGGGATGAAATACCTTTTAAGATGGCAACTAATTGTCCAATTTGCAATGCTCCTTTAGTAAAAAAAGATAGTAATTATTATTGTGTTAATCCTAAATGTGATGCTAAACATATAGAGTCTTTAATTCATTTTACTTCTAAAGGTGCTATGGATATAAATGGTTTTGGTGAAAGAATTGTTGAAGATATGTACAACCTTGGATTTGTTAAAAGTATTCCTGATTTTTATCATTTAGAAAAATATAAAAATGAACTTATGTTATTAGAGGGTTACGGAGAAAAAAGTATTGAGAATTTACTTAAAGAAGTAGAAGACAGTAAAAAGAATTCTTTAGAAAGACTTTTATTTGCTTTAAGTATTCGGCATGTTGGTTTAAAAACAGCAACAGTTATTGCTAGAAATTTTGTTGATATGGATAATCTTTTAAAAATAACTTTTGAAGATTTGAATAGTATACCAGATATTGGTTCCAAAATTGCTCAAAGTGTTGTTGACTATTTTCATAATGAAGATAATTTAAAACTAATTGCTACCTTAAAAGAATTAGGTCTTAATATGAAATATTTAGGAAAAGTTGTAGAAAATGCCAAAATAAAAGATAAAAATTTTGTTATCACCGGAACGCTTAATATTAAAAGAGATGAATTAAAAGATAAAATAGTCATGAATGGTGGTAAAGTAATAGAGTCAGTTAGTAGAAAGACAGATTACTTAATCTTAGGAGAAAATCCTGGTAGTAAATATGAAAAGGCTAAAATTTTAAATATTCCGATTTTAAATGAACAAGAAATATTGGATATGTTAGAAGAAAATTAAAAGAACTTTAAAAAAATAAAGTTCTTTAATTTTGCTTTCTTTTAAAAACATCTAAGACTTTTTGATAACTTTTATCTTTATCCTCTTTATGTAAACTATAGTTACCAGTTAAAATAATTTGGTCAAGAACAGTTGTATCATCATCTAAAGAATTTAAAATAACGTAATTATCATTTTTTCTTGCTCGACTATTTTTAAATTCTTCTTTTTGATAAGGATTTCGAAAGAAAAGGGCTTTTTCTAAAGAATTATTCTTTTGACAAATATAAATAACAGATTTTCTAGTTTCATATAATGAAATATCATCTATTTCAAAAGCAAATTTTTTTAAAATATAAAGGAGGAAAGGTTTCTTTTGCCGTTTATTAACAGCAAGATTAAGACCATCTTCAAGAGATAAATCTATCCAAGTTGCTGTTAGAAAAGAAGCAATACCTGTGTTTCTAAATTGAGGATTTATATACATTCCAATAAAACTATTTAAATTAGTCATAAAATTAATTGTAAAATATAAATAACCTTCTTGAATTTCTGTACCATTTGCATCTACTAAATAAACTTTTAAATAATAATTATCATATTCATCAGTAGTTGTTTTAATATGATGTCTACTTAAATAAGTTTTTTCCAAATAACCGTTTTGATTAATATGGACACTAAGTAAATAAGGTTTATTATAATCTAAATTTTGAAACATTTTCCACCTCCTTTTTAAAAACCTGTCCTATTATATCAAGGATAATTATCTAAGTCAAATAAATTTCCAAGATATACTCAAATGAAAAGTTAAATTTCAGAAAATAGTATTAAATAGAATATGTAAGACTAAATTGGTAGGAAAAGAAAAAAAAAACTACCAATTTTTTAATAAATATGTTAATATATTACTGAAATTTAAAGTTTCAAAGCACGAAAAAGAGTG
>CANRGW010000134.1 GCA_947630205.1 uncultured Bacilli bacterium | reverse complement strand
TGTTGTTTATGTCTATTTTTTTGTTTAAAAAAAGAAGTGATGAATGTTGTTTCATCACCCCTTAATGTTTAAGAACCAAAATAAGAAAGTAATTGCTAAAAAATATGACAATCTAAAATAGTTAACCATAACGATTAACTATTTTTCTTTTTTAATTCAAATTCACTTTCATCTAATTCATTTTGTTTAACTTCATTTTTTTCTGGTTCTAATTCATTTTTATATGTTGCATCTAAAACAACTTTTCTTTTTAAATTATGAAGATATATCTTTATAACATAAATTAAAAAGGCTAAAGGTACAAATGGTAATATTACTAAGATAATTGTTAAAAATAAATAATTACTTAAATAACCTGTTCTCATTATTGTATGTATAGTTGCTAAACTATAACCTAGTAGTAAACAAAGTAAAAGTGTCGAAAAGATAATTCCTAAAGTACTGTATACATAGTCTACTACATAACTATAATAATGACTATTTTTCTTATTTCGATAAACAATGGTAAAGAACAAATATATTAATAGTATTATAACTATTGGAATAACAACATAATACCAAACTTCAACTGGCATCCAAAAAAACTTTGTCACTAAATATCACCAACCTATTATTATATTAACATAAAAAGCATAAATTTACTACCAATTTTCAAGTTTTTTTTAATTTTACATAAAATTTAACACAAAATATTTTTAATCGGACTCAATTTTTTCTATTTTCATAAAATCTGTATTCTTATTATTTAAAGGAAGCCCACCTGTTATAATAACAATATCATTTTCTTGATAATCCATGATTTCTTTATATTTATTAAGACATTCTGAAACTATATCATCAGTATCCGTAAATTTCTTTACATGAACCGGAATAATAGCATAATTTAAAGTTAAACTTCTTGCTGTATTTAAATTAGGACTTAATCCTAAAATTGGACTTTTAGGTCTAAAATAACTTATTTTCTTAGCCGTATAACCACTCATAGTATTAGCCAAAATACAATTAGCATTTAAAAGTAAACCAGAGTCAACTACAGAATAAGCAATTGTTGAAGTAACATCAAGTTTTCCTTGTTTAAAAGTATCTTCTAAATTTTTATGATAAGGAAAATCTTTTTCAGCCTCTATAATAACTTTTTCTAAAACCTCAATACAAGCAATAGGATTTTCTCCAATCGTTGTTTCATCACATAAAACTATTCCATCGGCTTTATCTAAAACAGCATTATAAATATCAACTACTTCGGCTCTTGAAGGATTTTTACCATGTATCATTGTCTTTAAAAAGTCCGTTGCAACTAAACCAATTTTTTGTTCTTCATTGGCTTTCATTAAAATTTGCTTTTGATAATATGGTAACTTTTCTAAAGAAACATTAATACCAAAGTCCCCTCTTCCAACCATAACTCCATCACTTACTTTTAAAATTTCTTCAAGATTGTCAAAAGCAAACTCATTTTCGATTTTAGAAATAATTGATATATGTTCATTACCATTTTCAATTAACATATCAACAACCTCTAAAACATCTTGTTCATCGCGAACAAAAGATAAGGCTAAAAAATCAACATTATTTTCAATAGCATATAAAATATTTTCTTTATCTCGATCACTCATAAAAGGTAGACGATAATTAGAATTTACAATATGAACAGTTTGATTACTTTTAATTATTCCTTCTTCTTTAACTTTGGCAATAAAATTATCATCATTAACTTCTATAACTTGTAGTTTTACTTCTCCATTCGATAACAATAAAATATCATTTAACTTAATAGCATCTGTTAAATTACTAAAATTAGTAGATAACTGGGTATTATTACAAACAACATGATAATTATAAAAACGTACTTCTTTATCATAAGCTAAAAAAGTTTCATCTTCATTTAACTTATCAAGTCTTATTCCTGGACCATCAGTATCTAACATTATCCCAATTATTTTTTTTAATTTCTTTTCAGCACTTCTAATTTTTGAAATCAAACTACTACATTCTTCTAAAGTAGCATGACTTAAATTAATTCTAAATACATCAACACCTAATTTAGCCATTTCCAAAATTGTATCTGAACTATTAGAAGATGGACCTAAACTAGCAATAATTTTTGTTTTTTTCATAACACACCTCAATTTAATTTTTCAACTTTTGAAACAATTATTTGATAACTTCCATTACGTTTTTCAACTTTACCTAATATTTTAACAATATCACCTTTTTTAATATCAAAATATTCTTTATAAGTTTTAGGAAATAAAGTAAAGTCCATAACACTTTCTTCATCACTTCCTACAAAAAACATCATCTTTTCCCCTTTTTTAGTTGATATTTCTCGAACTTTATCTACAAGAACAATTAAATTTACATATTTATTAAAATACTGCTCGATTGTTTCTATATCTATTATATCATTAAATTGCATTTTATAACTTAAAACAGGATGATTTGAGATATAAAATCCATATAAATCTTTTTCTTCTTTGATTAAATAACTATTATCATATTCAGGATACTCTATAATTTCTGGTTTTAATACAAATTCAAAATCTAAATCTTCACATAATTTAGAATAATTAATTAAACTATCTAAGTTTTCAATCAAAGTTCTTCTCGTATAAGAAAAAGCATCTAAACAACCAGCATTTATTAAAATCTCATAATTAGATTTT
>CANRGW010000133.1 GCA_947630205.1 uncultured Bacilli bacterium | reverse complement strand
TTGATTTAAATATTGCTTCTGGCATATATGATAATTTAATATTAATCATTCTAACATTAAAAGCTGTTAATATAAAATTATTACCAAGAACATATAAAGTTTTAACTCTATTAAAGTCTGAAAATGAATATTTACTATTATCAAGTACTTGTATTTCTAATTCATTTTTATCAGTAGAAATAATACTTAAATTTTGTTCATTTTCATCTAAATTATTAAAAGGTTTATCATCAATATAAGCTTGTTCTTTTTCCATATCATTCTCCATATTTCTTAAAAGTTATTTTATCATAATAATACAATTTATTACTTATATTTTACATATTTAGACAAAAAGAAAAATGGAGATAATCCATTTTATAACCTTTTTTATTTTTGAATTATTATATAACTAAATGCTGCTATGTTCCTTTTTTATTTTATTTCTAATCTGTGTACTACTAGTTGATTTAGTATATGGAAAATAAATAATTTCTACATCTTTATCTTTAAAAAATTCCTCGTATTTATTAAATCTTTCAGTACCTTTATAATCACTTCCAACGAATAAGAAATTATAATGGTATTTAGCCCATGCATCACTATCTTCTCTTTCAGACATAACAACTTTATCAACATATTTTACACTTTTTAATATTTCAACTCTTTCTTCAAATGGAATAAAAGTCTCTTTTCCCTTCCAACTTCCACTTTCGTGAACTCCAACAATTAGATAATCACAATATTTTTTAGCACGCTTTAATAAATTTAAGTGTCCTATATGAAATAAATCGAAAGTACCGCTTAAATATCCTATTTTAACTTGAGGTTTATTGCTACTTCTATTTGAATTTATTTTATATTCATAACTACTTAACCCGAATTCTTCAGGATTATTATTATATCTCTCAATTACATTTCTATAAGTTTTTTCATAATCTGGTATATAAAGTTCTTCTTTATCTAACATTTTTTTTACTATTTCTTCTGGTATATTTCCTAATAAATTCAAAGAACTATCGTCGGCTCCATTAAATTTTGTTCCTTTTAAAGAACCAGGAGCAACTTCTAAAATTCTATTTTTACTTTTTTTAACTAATAATTCAATATTTATATTTTCAATAAAACTATGCAAAGCTGATTTTGTTGCTCCATATATAGAAAATAAAGGTGAGACAACAAATCCAGCAATGCTACTTACAATGGTACAATAAAAGTCCTTATCTGATAATATTTTTGAATAATAATATTTTACTATATTTATAATAGATACTTCATTCACTTTTACCATATTATTTATTTCAGCAGTTGTTAATTCTTCAAATGGTGCAATTCTTCCAAATCCACAAGTTAAAACTAATGTATTTATATCTTCACATTTTTCTAAAAAATCATATTCACAATTTATTAAATTAGAATGAATATACTCCGTTCTTTCTTCAAAAATACTTTTAATATCTTCTGGAATAACATCATTAATTTCTATATCTTTACCAACAATATATATTTTTTCATAATTCATTTTTAATAACTGAAATACTATTGCAAGTCCTAAACCGCTGTTACCTCCAACAACTAATGCTTTTTTCATTGTTTCACCTACTTTATTCAATATTATTTTTACTATTTTATTATAGATTATTTTAATATTATTTTATCAATATATTTTGATGCCTCTCCACATTTTTCTACAAATTTTTCTTTAAATTTTTTAGTTTTTCTTTTTTCTTTTTCAAAATCACAGTTAGAGATTTTTTCTAATAAAGAATCTTCATCTTTTTGAATTCCATTGGGTAGAACTTTATTTAAATCTAGATAAAGTCCTCTTTTTTCACTATATTCTTCATAATCATAAGTATAAGAAAATATAGGTCTTTCTAAAATTGAATAATCAATCATAATACTAGAATAATCAGAAATTAATACATCACTTATTTTTAGTAAATCATTTAAACAAGGATAATCTGTATAATTAAAAATAAAACCATCATCTTTTATATTTAATACTTTATTTACTTCATAATGAGCTCTAAATAAAACTATATAATTTTCTGATAACTTTTCTTTCCATTTATCTATATTAATAGGTGGAGCAATAAAGCAACCATTACTATCATAATTATATTCTCTAAATGTTGGAGCATATAAAATAATTTTCTTATCTAATGGTAAATTTAATTTTTTCTTTATTTTAGCTATTTCTTCCTTTTTTACATTACATAATTCATCATTTCTTGGTAACCCAACTAATCTTATTTTATTTTTATCCCAATTAAATGCTCTTGTAAATATGTCTATATCATATTGACTTTGCACATAAAATATATCTGCTTTACTAGTTTTAAATTTACCAACTGAATTTGTATCTCTTCCTAATTTTTTTAAAGCTGTTCCATGCCATGTATTTATATAAATTGTATTTTTCTTTTTAAACTTTAATCCTCTTTCCATTGAAGAATTAGTTATCCAATATTTTGCTTTTAAAGCCGTTATAAAAAACTTAATAGTTGTATTTTTGACAACTTTAACATTTTTATTTTCGACTAATTTAGGATTATCTAATGCCCAAACTAATTTATAATCATCATATTTATTTGAAGATACCATATAATCATATATTGCTTTTGGGCTATCATCAAATTTTGCACCACCAAAGGAATTAAATAATATTAATTTGTTATCAGTTTTACAAAAAATTCCAATAAATTTTAATATAAATGAAAA
>CANRGW010000132.1 GCA_947630205.1 uncultured Bacilli bacterium | reverse complement strand
CGTTATAAGGGAGAAAATATTTTAGCCAACTCTGATAATGTTGATTATGTTGATGTTTCACCTCAACAAGTTGTTGCTGTAACAACAAGTTGTATTCCATTCTTGGAACATGATGATGCAACTCGTGCTTTGATGGGTGCTAATATGCAACGTCAATCAGTACCTCTTTTAAGAAGTGAGGCTCCTTATATTGGAACGGGTGTTGAATATATTGCAGCAAAAGATTCGGGAGCAGTTATTGTTTCTAAAGCCGATGGAATTGTAGAATATGTAGATGCTAAAAAAATTGTTATTAAAAATGCAACAGGACAAGATATTTATAATTTAGCTAACTTTGAACTTTCTAACGCTGGTACTTGTCAACATCATAGACCAATTGTAAGATTTGGTGATAAAGTTAAACGTGGACAAGTTATTGCTGATGGACCAAGTACTGATAAAGGTGAACTTGCTTTAGGTAAAAATGTTGTGGTTGCTTTCATGACTTATAATGGATATAACTATGAAGATGCAGTTATTTTAAATGAAAACCTTGTTAAAGATGATGTTTATACTTCTCTTCATATGGAAGATTATCAAATGCAATGTCGTGATACAAAGTTAGGACCAGAAGAGATTACAAGAGATATTCCAAATGTATCTGAAGAGGCTCGTAAAAACCTTGATGAAAATGGTATTGTTATGATTGGAACAGAGGTTAAGGAAGGTGATATCTTAGTAGGTAAAGTAACTCCTAAAGGTATGGCTGAATTAACAAGTGAAGAAAAATTATTACATGCTATTTTTGGTGAAAAAACTCGTGAAGTTCGTGATACTTCTCTACGTGTACCACATGGTGGAGATGGTATTGTTCATGATGTTAAGATTTATTCTCGTAAAGAAAATGATGAATTACCAGCTGGTGTTAGTAAAGTAATTAGAATTTATATAATTCAAAAGAGAAAAATTCAAGTTGGTGATAAGATGTCTGGTCGTCATGGTAATAAAGGTGTTATTTCCTTAATTTTACCTCAAGAAGATATGCCATTCTTACCAGATGGTACACCAGTTGATATTATGCTTAACCCAATGGGTGTTCCAAGTCGTATGAATATTGGACAAATTCTAGAACTTCATTTAGGTTATGCTGCTAAGAAATTAAATGTTCATGTAGCAACTCCTGTTTTTGATGGTGCTAAGAGTGAAGATATTAAAGCGATGATGGAAGAAGCAGGAATGGATCCTGATGGTAAAACAGTTCTTTATAATGGACGTACAGGTGAACCATTTGAAAACAGAGTAGCCGTTGGTGTTATGTATATGATTAAATTACACCACATGGTTGATGATAAACTTCATGCAAGATCAACGGGACCATATTCTTTAGTAACGCAACAACCACTTGGAGGTAAGGCTCAATTTGGTGGTCAGCGATTTGGAGAAATGGAAGTTTGGGCTTTATATGCTTATGGTGCTGCTCATACTTTACAAGAAATCTTAACCGTTAAATCGGATGATATCTTAGGACGTGTTAAAGTTTATGAAGCAATTGTTAAAGGTCAAGATATTAATCAAGCTGGAGTACCAGAGTCATTTAGAGTTTTAATGAAAGAATTCCAAGCATTAGGATTGGACATTAAGATAATTAATGATGAAAATCAAGTACTTGATTTAAAAGAAATCGAAGAAGAAGAATATAAAGATGATTTAAAATTAGATATAGATGAAATTGAATTACAACAGCCAATGGGAGAAGATTTAGATGCATTAAATGATGATGATGCTGAAACAGACGATTTTGATGAAGATTATGATGATGAAGAAGATAGTTTTGATAATTTAGATGAAGAAGATTTCGAGAATGCTAATGAAGGAGGGGAATTTTAATGATAGAAGTAAATAAATTTGAAGCCTTAAAAATTGGTATTGCATCCCCTGAGATGATCCGTTCTTGGAGTTATGGTGAAGTAAAAAAGCCTGAAACAATAAACTATAGAACTCTAAGACCAGAAAGAGATGGACTTTATTGTGAAAAAATCTTCGGACCAACTAAAGATTTTGAATGTGCTTGTGGTAAGTATAAAAGAGTAAGATATAAAAATATTGTCTGTGACCGTTGTGGAGTTGAGGTAACTCGTTCCAAGGTTAGACGTGAAAGAATGGGACACATAGAACTAGCAAGTCCAGTAAGTCATATTTGGTATTTTAAAGGTGTACCAAGTCGTATGGGCTTAGTTCTTGATATGTCACCAAGAGATTTAGAGGAAGTTTTATACTTTGTTAGTTATGTTGTAATTGATAAAGGTATTACTCCTCTTGAAAATAAACAAACTCTATCTGAAAAAGAATACCGTGCTTATTATGAAAAATATGGTACAGGTTTCAAAGTAGGTATGGGTGCTGAGGCTATCAAGGAGCTTTTAAAACAAGTTGATTTAAAGAAAGAAATTGATGAAATTACAAAAGAACTTGAAACAGCACAAGGTCAAAAGAGAGTTCGTTTAATTAAAAGAATGGATGTTTTAGATGCTTTCTATAAGTCTGATAATAAACCAGAATGGATGATAATGGATTGTATTCCTGTTATTCCACCTGATTTAAGACCGATGATACAACTTGATGGTGGTCGTTTTGCAACTAGTGATTTAAATGATTTATATAGAAGAGTTATTAATCGTAATAACCGTTTAAAGAAATTAATAGATTTAAATGCTCCAGGTATCATTATTCAAAATGAAAAACGTATGTTACAAGAAGCCGTTGACTCTTTATTTGATAATGGTCGAAGAGGAAGAAGTGTAAC
>CANRGW010000131.1 GCA_947630205.1 uncultured Bacilli bacterium | reverse complement strand
TGGTTCTTAAACATTAAGGGGTGATGAAGTAAAATTCATCACTTCTTTTTTAGACAAAAAAATAGACATAAACAACATGTCCTGTTAAAATTATATTAGCAAAAAAAATAAAAGGGAGTTGCTTATGTCTATATCTAATTCTATCTTAAAATCATTAAATATGGAAGATAAAAATATAAATTTTAATGAAAATTTTGTAGAAAATCGTAAAATTAAAGGGAAAAAAGTACTTGTATATAGAGGATATTTAAAAAATGATTATGAATATTGTCCAGAATGTGGCTGTATTAATGAAAAAACAATAGTAAAAAATGGAAGAAAAACAACATTAATTAAAATACCAAAAATATCAGAAATAACAAGTTATTTGGAATTAGAAAAGCAAAGATATAAATGTAAAAATTGCAATAAAAGATTTACAGCCAAAACTAATATTGTTGATTATAGATGTAGAATAAGTAATAATACTAAGCATTCAGTAGTTAATTATGTTAAAGATATATTAAGTAATTTATATATAGCCAAACATCATAATATAAGTAATATGACTGTTCAAAGAATTATAGATAAAATTTATGATAATAAAAAATTGTATAAACATTATTTGCCCGAAGCAATATGTATAGATGAATTTACCGCTTTAAAAAGAACAATGGCTTTTAATGTATGTGATGCAAAAACTGGTAAAACAATAGATTTAGTATTGGATAGGACAAAAGGTAACTTAGAAAAATATTTTAGTTATTATTTAGAAGATGCAAGATTAAAAGTAAAATATGTAGTAATGGATATGTATAAACCATATATAGGGTTAATAAAAAAGATGTTTCCAAAAGCCTTGATAATAATAGATATGTTTCATATAGTTCAACTAATAAGTAGAAGTTTAAATAAAACAAGAATAAAAATAATGAAAAAAGATAAAACCAATTATAGAAAATACAAAAGATATTGGAGATTATTTTTTAAACCCAGATTAGAATTAGATAGTAGTTATTGGAGAAAATACATATGTTTTAAAAATTTAATGACAGAAGTTGATATAGTAAATTATTTGTTAGAACAAAATGAAGAATTAAAAGCAACATATAATTTATATCAAAGTATCTTATACTCTTTACAAAGAAAAGATTATAAATTATTTGAAGATATTATAAATAAAGAATATCCAAACATTTCGGAATATATGTTAACATCTTTAAATACTTTAAAAGAATTTAGTAGTCATATTAAAAATACATTAGAACTACCTTATAGTAATGGGGTAATGGAAAGAAATAATAACACTTGTAAGTTGATTAAAAGAATTGCTTTTGGCTATAAAAATTTTAATAATTTTAAGGCTAAAATTTTGATTGTTACTAATATTTTTAGAAAATCTAAAAAAGTGATGAATTTTACTTCATCACCCCTTAATGTTTAAGAACCAAAAAGATTACCAGTTCAAGACTTGATAATCTAATTTATATAAATTATTTTGTGTTATATTTTCTTTTTAAGAAAACTATTCCACTTGTTGTTGTAAATATACTAATAATTCCTAAGAATACATAAGTTATAATATTATCTATAGTTTTAGGAACATCAGCAACAATTTTTTCAAATACTAATTCTAATTCAATATCTTCGGTAATTGGCGTTGCATTTGTAATTATCTTACCAGTTTTAAGATTTTTATAACCAGTAAAGGCATAATCTTTTTTAGGTTCTGTTAATTTTTCTAAACGATTTTTCGAAGAAACATCCAAATCATTTAAAGACTTTCCTTCTTCAAGAACAAATTTTTCTTCCCCAATTGTTATAAGAATATCATATTTAAAAGTTATAGTTGTATTTTCAGTAAGTTTAGTATCTAATTCTATTGTTTTATCATCATTACCAACTAAACGAACAAAATGTTCTTTAGCCATTAGATCTTTTAAATTTTGAAGAACTTCAAGAGGTAAATCATTTAAAGTAGCATTTTCATTTAATACATAATCTTTATCATCAATAGTTACAATAATTGTATATCTTGCACCTATTTTAATATTTGTATTAACAACAGAGTCCTTCGTGATAACTTCATTAGTATCAAGGTTATAATATTCTTTTAAAGTTTTATTTTTAACATTCTTTAAACTATCTAAGGCTTCAACGATTTTAGAAGAGTCTTTTAACTTCTTGCCTTCTTCTAAGAAATAGTCTTTTTCTTTTATAGTTACTTTGATATTTTGTTTAATGCTTAAAGTTGTATTTTCATGAATTTCCGTATCTTCTTTAAAAGTTTCTCCATCTTTTACAAATCTTGAGAATGTCTTGTTATCTTTTGTTTTTAATTCTTGTAACTTTGTATCAGTTATATCTTTTAAAGTTTTTCCTTCTTCTATTCTAAATTCTATTCCATCTATTGTTATTACAACATTGTATCGTGCTTTTATCTTTGTATTTTCTTTTAAACTTGTTGTTAATTCAACAGTTTCTCCTTTATCATTTAAATATTCTACAAACTCTTTATTAGTTACATTTTTTAATTCTTCTAGTTCTCTTTTTCCATCTTCACTTAACTCATTTAAACTTTGTCCCTCATCTAAAGAATAAGTTTTATTTTCAATAATAACATCAATTTTATATTTTGCACCTATTTTAATATTATCATTAATAACCGAGTCTTTTGTGATAACTTCATTAGTATCAAGATTATAATACTCTTTTAAAGTTTTATTTTTAACATTCTTTAAATTATCTAAGGCTTCAACGATTTTAGAAGAGTCTTTTAACTTCTTGCCTTCTTCTAAGAAATAGTCTTTTTCTTTTATA
>CANRGW010000130.1 GCA_947630205.1 uncultured Bacilli bacterium | reverse complement strand
CTATTTTGACAACCAAATATAAAATTAAATTTAAAAAATTACTCCTTATTGATATTGCTGGTATCAAAAAAAGAAAAGATATAAAACTTTTCTTAAAACAAAGTCTTTATAAATTCTTAAAGAAAATAGGAAAAATATTACCAAAAAAACTGCAAAAAAAATATTTAACTTTCTTATTTAATAAATTTGCATCTAATGATTATAAAGTTTTAGATAAAAGGCTCTTCAAAACTTTTCAAAATATTGTTAAAGAAGATTTAAGTCCTTATTTTAAAGAAATAACTTTAGAAACACTTATACTTTGGGGAGAACTTGATAATATAACTCCTTATCAAGATGCTTTAAAAATTAATAAATTAATAAAAAATTCAACTTTAATTCCAATTGCTGGATGTAGTCACTTCCCCTATCTTGAAAAAAAATATTTAGTTTCAAGAATTATATTTGAATATCTAAAAAAAGATATTATTGAATAAATATCTTCTTACTTAAATCATACTTTTCAAAATTATAATCAATTGTTCCAAATTCTTCTATCAACATTAAACTATCGGTTATATCTTTTAAATTAATATAAAAATAACCATTTTCATAGTAAATATTCTTATAATTTTTTAAAATAAAATAATCTTTAGTTTTAAAATAAAAATCAAAATCTTTATATATTTTTACTTTAATATCAATTAAATCAGGATTAAATAATAATTCACTTGTTTTTTCAATTTCTAAAATTATTCCATATTTAGCATTTTCATAAACTAAAACATTATAAACTCCACTCATATTTAATTTATAATATTTAATTAATTTTAAAAAAATTTGTTTAACTTCTTTAACAACATCTTCTTTTTCTAAAGTTTTAAAAAAATAGTTATATAAAAATAAAACTATTTTTTCATTTTCTAAGACTTGAACTTTCATAAAACCACCATGGTATTATATGAAAGTTTTTTTATTGGTTTATTGATTATTAAAAATATTTTTTACATTAGAAAGAAATGGAGTAATATTAGCACAACTCATAAAACAAATTACTTCGCCTTTATGTTTTAATAAAATATCAGATGTTTCAAGACTAATTTTAGAACTATTTTTCGTTCTTTTAATTAATTCATCACTTGTAACATTAGGATAATCTTCTTGACGTTCTCTATCACATTTTATATCCATGACATAAGAATAATCAAATTCACTTAAAACCTTAGCAAAATCATCCATTAAGGCTTCTGTTCTTGAATATGTATTTGGTAAGAAAATGGCAATAACTTTTTTCATTGGATATTTCTGCCGAACACTATCTAAAACTGATTTTATCTCGGTTGGATGATGAGCATAATCATCAATTAAAATTGTATCTTTTATCTTTTCTTCACTAAATCTTCTAATCGCACCATGAAAATTATTTAATTTATCTTTAATTATTTCCTTTGGAACATTATAAATAATAGAAACCATAATAGCAGCCAAACTATCTAAAATCATATGCTTTCCAAATAAAGGTAATTTAAAATGTTCAAAAAACTCTCCTTGAAAATAAACATCAAAAGCACTATAAGTAGTTGTTAATTCTAAATTTTTGGCAATTAAATCATTATTATCATTAAAACCATAATAATATATTTTTTTAGTACTTTTAATTTTTAAAACATTGCTATTATCACCACATAAAATAAGGTTATCTTTTGTTTTATTAGCAAGAATATTAAAATTTTCAATAATATCATCTATATCTTTATAGCATTCAGTATGTTCAAGTTCAATATTAGTAATAACTAAATCTTTAGGAAAATACTCTAAAAAATGTTTATTATATTCACATGACTCTAAAACAAATAATTTATTTTTCTTATCACCATGTCCTCTTCCATCACCAACAAAATAATTACTACCACAGAAAGTATCAAGAATATTTGCAATCATTAAACTAGTAGTTGTTTTACCATGAGTTCCAGAAACACAAATAGTTGAAAACTCTTTACTTAAACTTCCTAGCAAATCTTGATAACGTACCATTTGAAGATTTAATTTCTTTAAACGTTTTATTTCTTGATGTTCAGGATTTATAGCATTAGAATAGCAAACAATAAAGTCCGAACTGGGATTAAAAGATGCATCATGAAAAATTTCAATATGACGTTTTTTTAAACCATCAAGCGTATATTTATACTCCGAACTATCATCATACCCTACAACAGTATTTCCTAAATCATACAAAAGTCCAGCGAGAGCACTCATACCAGAACCTTTAATCCCAATTAAATAATATTTCATAAGACTTCACCTCTTTTTTTAACTCATTATATCATATTCCAAAAAAATAAAATATCTAATTTTAAATTATTTTCGAATAAATTTCCGAAATAGTATTAATTAATAACCTTTTCTTTTTTTCCAAATATATGTATAATAAGTCTGTGATTTTTATGAATATATTAAAAAAATGTACTTTATGTGCAAGAAATTGTCAAATTGATCGATATCAAAAATTAGGATATTGTAAACAAAGTAATAAAATAAGAATTGCTAAGGCTTCTTTAACTTATTTTGAAGAACCTTGTATTTCTAATAAAAAAGGAAGTGGAACCATTTTCTTTTCTGGTTGTAATTTAGGTTGTATCTTTTGTCAAAATGAAAGTATTTCTCATAAAAATTTTGGTTATGATATTACTATTCAAAGACTCGCTGAAATTATGTTAGAATTAGAAAAAAAGGGTGCTATTAATATTAACCTTGTAACACCTACTCCTCATATTATAGGAATAAAAAAAGCACTTGTAAAAGCTAAAAAACAAGGTCTTTCTATTCCAATTATTTATAATAC
>CANRGW010000129.1 GCA_947630205.1 uncultured Bacilli bacterium | reverse complement strand
GCAAGTTTTGTAAGAGCAACACGGGCTGCTTCTTGACTAGCCTCTTTCTTACTACCTGCTTTCCCCTTTCCATAAACAATATTATCAATTTTTACAACAACCGTAAAAGATCGAGCATGAGCAGGTCCTGTTTCCGCAACCGTTTCATAAACAAAAGAACGTTTATCGGTTTGTAAAGCCTCTTGTAAAATAGATTTATAATCATTAAAGAAAATAACATTAGGATTTTTAATATATGGTACTATAATATCCAAAATAACTTCTTTAACTTTTTTAAACCCTTCTTCTAAATATATAACAGCCATCAACGACTCAAAAGTATCGGCAACAATTGCTTTCTTGATAATACCATTATTTAACTCTCCATGTCCAACCTTAATATACTTAATTAAATCTAAATCTTTCATATATTCATATAGGGCATTTTCACAGACATAAGCTGACCTTAACTTAGTCATTTCACCCTCTTTTTGCATATTTTCACGATATAAATAATCACTTATAACAAGTTCTAAAACAGCATCTCCTAAAAATTCTAATCTTTCATAATCACTTTTTAACTTATGTTCATTGACAAAAGAAGAATGCGAAAAAGCCGTTTCATATAATTTTTCGTTTTTAATCTTAATATTCCATCTTTTTAAAAATTCATCCATTATAACCTCTTTTTTTATTTATTAAATCAAAAAAATTGTATCAAATTAAAAAGAAAAAGTCTAGTAATTAACTTTATTCTTAAAGAACTCTTTCAGTAAAAACAACATATCTTTTAGTATTTTGGCCAAGTGGATGACAAGTTATTAAAGTTACTAAATCTCTTCCTGGTTTTATTAATAATTCATAAACATCTACTGGTAAAATTACTTTAGTTTCAACAACTCTATACGTTAATTCTTCTTGAAAATTTCTAATATAAATTAAATCACCTATTTTTAACTTTTCTATATTTAAAAACATATCAGCATTATAGCCGCCTCGATGAGCTGCAATAACAGCATTGGTATTCTCTCCTCCAATAGGATAAGAAGTTTCTGTTAAATGAACAGCACCTTTCTTCATATTATCATTGTTAGCACCCAAATAAATTGGCAATTCAACCTCTAATTTTGGAATAGAAAGAAAGCCTATAATATTATTTTTTATTCCAAAATAACTTAAATCAATATTTGGTTGTTCATAAGAAAAAGGGTCTTTTAAATCTTTTTGATTATTGTTGTAAAGATATTCATTTCTTCTTTGTAATTCATTATATAAAGGAACAAAAGGATTATTTTCTTCTAAAGAATTAACATTTTCAAGAAATTCATCTTTTAATTTATGTACTTCTATTTCATAATTTTTATTAACAATTTTTGGATAAACTAAAATTATTATTCCGAGTAAAATAACGATAATGGAAATTATTTGAATAATTAATTTTTTTAAATCTTTTACTTTCTTTTTATTTTCCATAATATACACCAGCATATTTTTTATCTTTATACCTATATATTAACATAGAAAACTAAATTTGTAAATTAGCAAAACTTATACTATCTTTTGAAAAAATATTAATTTTTCTTGATGAAAAGAAAATTTAATAGTAAAATATTAATATAGGTGATTTGATGAAAAAAGTAATTTGTTTATTAATAATTTTAATTTCTTTAACTGGTTGTAGTTTGTTTAAAAGAGATAGTATGGAAAATATAACAATCTTAACTTCTAATTATGCTCTTGAATATATTACAGATTATTTATATGGTGATAATTCTTTAGTTACCTCGATTTATCCTGATGGCATTGATATTAGCAATTATACTTTTACCGAAAAACAAATAAAAGATTTTAGTAAAAATGATATGTTTGTTTATATGGGAATTACGAATGACTCTAATCAAGCCCTTGCATTCTTAAATCAAAATAAGAAAATTAAAATAATTGATGCAACATTTGGAATGGAATATAAAAATAGTGAAGATGAACTTTGGTTAAATCCTTCTAATTTACTAATGATAACGCAAAATATAAAAAATGGTTTAGGTGAATATATAACTAGTACTTATCTTCTTAAAAATATTGAAAATTTATATAATAATTTAAAAGTTGAATTGTCAAGTTTAGATGCTGAATATAAAACCTCAGTTGAAAATGCAGAATATAAAACCATTGTTGTTAACAGTGACAGTCTCTTATATTTAGAAAAATATGGATTAGAAGTTATTTCCTTAGATAGTAAAAATGAAAGTTATGAAAAAAATCTTGCCTTATTTCAAAGTTATTTAAAAAATGGAACGATTAATTATTTTTATGCTTATGAAAATTCTGAAATAAGTGATGATGTATTAAAAATAATTGAAAATAATGAAGATATAAAAACTTTAAATATTAAAAATCTAAAAAATATAACTGATGAAGAAAGAGATCAAGACGAGACTTACCTTACAATAATGTATAATAATCTTGAAGAAATAAAAAAAGAGTTATATAAAAATAGTTAATTATGGTTAACTATTAGATTGTTGACAAAGTGGTATGTTTAAACATATCGCTTTTTCTTTAAAAAAATTTGAAATCTGTTATAATATAGTTATAGGGGGATATATGGGATCAAATATTTCTAGTTATTTAAATAAATTTTTTATAGATAATTATATGTTAACCTCACCTTTTTATAACAACAAAAGTCTAAAATTATTAAATCTTGCGGATTTTCATTTTCATAAAAACGTTCCAAGAGAAATATATCAAATTTTAATTCAAAAAATATTTGAACTAAAACCTGATTTTATATTAATGCCAGGTGATATAATAGAAAATTCTAATTTTTTATCTGATCCAAGTAGTAT
>CANRGW010000128.1 GCA_947630205.1 uncultured Bacilli bacterium | reverse complement strand
ATAGGTTCAGCTATTCCATAAACTTCTTTAAATTTTTCTTTATCCATCATAATATAATCATTAGATTTTAAAAGTTTAACTGTTACTTTATCAGAAATTAATTGTAACAAATCTTTATCACTACTAACTATTAAACCTGTTGTATCGGGAAGATTATCTATAAAATTAGCAAATGTTCCAATTATATCATCAGCCTCATAATTATCTATTTCATAATGCTTAATACCCATAGAAGTTGATAATTCATAAGCAACTTTAAATTGTTTTTTTAAATCATCTGGAGTTTCACTTCTTCCGGCTTTATAAACTTTATATTTATCATGTCTAAAAGTTTTACCTTTATCAAAAGCAATCATAATATGAGTTGGTTGTTCTTCGGTAATTATTTTATTTAACATATTAATAAGTCCATACAAAGCATTTGTTGGAAAACCTTTAGAATTATGCATTAAACTACCACTATAAGCCGTTGCATAGTAACTACGATATATTAAATTATTTCCATCAATCAATACTACTTTATTCATCTATATCACCATACGTAATTATTATTTTGTAAGAAGAATAATTATCTTCTTTTATATTACTCATAAAATTAACTATATTTATTGTTATACTTGAAATATCTTTATTTTCATTTGCTTCAACAACTATTTCATTTGTATCAAGTGAACTATTATCTATTTTTAAAATTTCTCCTAAATCACTTCCATTTATTTCATAATTATATGCATATTTATTGGTACTTGGATATTTAACCTCGGAGATTAATTCTGAATTTTTAATAATTCTTTTTATTTCAAATATGTCTAAAAAAGTGGTTTCAAGATTATTATTTTCTTCTTCACTTACCAAATTACCATCTTTATATTCATAATTTAAAGTTTCATCATCAGTAGTTAAAGTAATTTTTTGGTTTTGTTTCAAGCCATTATATATTTGTTCTTCATCATCTATTAATATTTGATATGTAAATTTATAGTCTTCATTTTCTAATTTAGAAGTTATGAAAGGTAAAGTACTTTCTGGTTCATTTTCTGGAATATTATTAGTATCATTATGTAAATTTTCAGAATTTGGTGTTGCAAAAAAAACAAAGATTATAATAAAGAATAAAAGATAAAAAATCGCAAAAGAATATTTCTTTCCTTTATCTGACCTTAACCATTTATATACTGATTTAATCGTTATATTACCTTTTTCATCTCTCATACTACACTCCTTTGTTTACAATTACACCTAATAAATTTTCTTTAGTACCATTTAAAAAACTAGCAGCATCCATTCTTTTTTTACCTTCTAATTGTAATTCTGTAATTTCAATTAAGCCATCTAAGGCTTTAATATAAAAAGCCTTCTTAGAAACTTTAACAATTTCCCCATTTGGTCTATCTTTATATAAATCATCTACTACTTTAGAAGCCCCATATACTTTAACTATTTTACCATTTAAAAGAAAATAACTACCTGGGTCAGGATTTAAACCACGAATTTTATTATAAATATCTTCTATTTTTAAATTAAAATTTAATTGTTCATCTTCTCTTTTAATATTAAAGCCAAAACTTACTTCTTCTTTATTTTGTTTAATTCTTGTAATATCTCCAGATATAATTTTTGGAAGAGTTTCTTTTAATAATTCTGCTCCCATTACTTTTAATTTATCATGCAAACTCAAATATGTATCATCTTCTAAAATAGGAGTACTTTTGGATGTAATAATATCACCATCATCCATCCCTAAATCCATATACATAATTGTTATTCCTGTTTCTTTATAACCATCTATAATTGCATGATGAATTGGCGAACCACCTCTTAATTTAGGAAGAAGTGAAGCATGAACATTAATACAGCCATATTTAGGATAATCTAAAACTTCTTTAGGAATAATTTGACCGTAAGCACAAGTTATAATTATATCAGGATCTAAAGCCAATATATCTTGATAATCTTTTTTTATATTAACAGGTTGAAAAACTTTAAGATTATTTTCTAATGCTACTTTTTTTACTTCACTAAAAATTATTTCTTTTTTTCGTCCGACCATTTTATCTGGTTGAGTTACAACCCCTATTACGTTAGTAGTTTCAATAAGCATTTCTAAAATTTTAATACTAAAATTGGGAGTTCCCATGAAGACTACTTTTAATTCATTAATCATAATATCACTCTCACATTAATCATAACATAAATAATTTAAAATGAATAGAAAATATTGAATTTTCAAGGTAATTTTGTTTGAAAAATTGACATTTTCTCAAAATAAAAATTACATTCTTTAAAAAAATGTAATTTATCATTAAGAAGAAATTTGATTATTCCGTTTTAGTAACAGCACCTTTTACAATTTTAGAAGCATTATGGAATATATCATAAACTCCACCTGCCATAACTCCTGAAACTAAAATGGCTGTATTTAAATCTTTGGTAATTATCCATTCAACAATAGCAACAACAACACCAATTATTAAATTTTGTAATGGAATTAATTCATTTTTAATAAAACTACTCTTTTTAGAAAAGTATCCTAAAATCATTGTTACAAAAAAAGTTACAATCATTATAATATCAGCTGTAGTCATTTTAACCCCCTCACTAAATATTATGTGAAAGTTTAAAAAATATTAATTCGTTAATTAGAAAGAGAAAATAAATAGTAAAGATTTTAAATATATAGTTAAATGAAATATTTTCTAAAGTAATTATGAATTATAAGAGATAAATAAAAAGAAGTTAAAATAAATAACAAAAAAACCTTGTTGTACAAGGTTAATTTCTATTTGGTGGAGCATAGGAGGATCGAACTCCTGACCTTCACGGTGCAAACGTGACG
>CANRGW010000127.1 GCA_947630205.1 uncultured Bacilli bacterium | reverse complement strand
TTATCTATCTTAATTATAAATAAATATTAGGAAAATATCTACTTTTTTTAGTATTTTTTTCTTAATTTGAAAAAAATAGAGGAAATATTGTTATAAATTCAAAAAAATATGTTATAATCAATATGTTCTCCTTGTGTGGCGGAACTGGTAGACGCGCACGACTCAAAATCGTGTATCTATGATGTGTGGGTTCGACTCCCACCACAAGGACCATTAAAAAAATAAACTTGTCATTTTAATTAATGATGAGTTTTTTATAATATTCAAAAATTAATTTTCAAATGAAGTATTTTATGTTATTATTAATTTAGGTGGTGATTTTATGGTTAAAAATATGAAACCAGATTTTACAAGTTTTGCTATAGGTTTAGCCGATATTCAAATGGATTTTGCAAGAAAAATGTTACCAGATGTTTATTCTAACATAAGTTGTGAAGAATACTTTAATAATTATCTTGCTGCTTATAGTGATGCTCTTGAACAATTATTTATAAAGTTTGAAGCAACAGAACAAGAACGTCAAAGTTTTAATATTGATGTTCCTAAATTAGCAGAAACAATGACACTTTCTTATTTTAAAAATTCACTTAATGTTAATAAAGATATTTATGATAGGACAACAAGAAGTAGCATGAATTATGAAGTTATGGCAAATTATGATAAAGCAGTTCAAGTTATAGCATCCTTTTTTGGTTTAGAAATAGATAAAGGAGAGGAAAATAAATCATATCTTTAAAATAAGACTCTTTAAAATAGAGTTTTATTTTTTCTTGTAATTTTTTTAAAATAGTTTTAACTTCTAAGAAAATATAGTATAATGAGTCTGATGAATATGAAGAAATTAATAATTTTTAGTCTAGTGCTTTTTTTAATAACAGGTTGTTTTAATAACGAAAAAGTTGAAAATCTTGAAAATAATGTAACTAATTCTAATAAAGAACCTATTGAAGAAAAAGAAGAAGTTATGGAATATCAAGATTTAAATCCTTTAAAGATATCTTTATATCAAAAAAAAGATGGATATTATGAAAGAAAAGATACTTTTAAAACGAATTTAGAAGCATATAAAGATATAGGCTTATTTTCGGTAATTTATGATAATCAGGAAAAAGTTTTAGGTACTAGTATTAATAGTTTATATAAGGAATATAGTAATACTTATCAAGAAATTGAAAAATATAAAATAGGTTATAATATAAAGTTTTTAGTAGGTACTAAAGAATATAATGAAACAATTTTAAAACCCCTTGATGTTTTTGATTATTCCTTTAGTGATTATTTATATATTTGGTTATATGATGATATTAATAATTCAGGTAATTATTCACATTTAGAGATTAAAGATTATAATGATAAAACTATTATGTCATCTATTAAACTTATGGCAACAGAATTAACTAAAGATATAACTTCTAATATTGAAATTAGTGCATTTACTTATGATAGTGAAGATGACTTTTTAGAAGATAATACTTATCGTGGCAATAGTATATTTACAATGAAATTAGAAAAAATAGAGTAGTTAAAGATATAGTAAAAGGAGGAAAATATGCAAAAAATATTTAGTGAGATGGGGGATAATTTAGTTAGATTTGGGATTAAACTTTTATTAGCCATTTTAATAATTGTTGTTGGTTTCAAATTAGTTAATTTTTTTATGAAAAGGATTAAAAAGGGAAAAGGCTTTTTAAGAATTGAAAAAAGTTCTCAAACTTTTATTTCTAGTGTTTTAACTTTGATTTTAAAAATAATAGTTCTTTTTACGGCTATAGCAGAGTTAGGTATTCCAACGTCGACTATTATTGCTGTTGTAGGTTCAGCAGGTTTGGCTTTAGGTCTTGCTTTACAAGGAGGTCTTTCTAATATAGCCGGTGGGGTTATGATAATGATTTTTAAACCTTTTAAAGTAGGAGACTTTGTAGATACACATGCTGATAGTGGTATTGTAAAAGAAATAAATATTTTTCATACTGTTTTAAATACTTATGATAATCGTTTGGTAGTAATTCCTAATGGTACTTTGTCTAATTCAACAATAGTTAATTATAGTTCGATGAAAAGTAGATTGTTAGATGTAACGGTTACAGTTGACTATAAAAGTGATATTGATGAAGTAAAACAAGTGTTAAGAGAGGTTGCCAAAAAATGTAAATATAGACTACCTAATGAAGAAATATTAGTGGCTTTAAAAGAACATGGTGAAAGTGCTTTAGTTTTTACGACAAGAGTTTGGGTTGCAAGTGATGACTATTGGACTGCTAAGTTTGATATATTAGAAAATATTAAAAAAGCGTTAGATGAAGCCAAGATAAATATTCCATATCCTCAATTAGATGTTCATTTTGATAAATAATAAATAAAAAGGCAAGTTAGAATGAATTGAACTTGGTTAGAAAGTTCATATCAGACAAGACTTGCTTTTTTATATTTCTTTTCTTGATATATTTTCTGGAGTTAAAGTTAAATCTTTATTTACAAATGTTATTTTAAAATTGCAACTATCAGCAATTTTTTTTATAGTTTCAAAAGTCGGTTGAATAACTTCATTTTCATATTGTGATAAAGTATTTTGAGGAATATTAGTTAATTTAGAAATATCACTTTGCTTATAATTATTATGCTTACGCATCGTTTTTAAAATTTTTCCTATCATTTTCTATCACCCAATAAAATTATCGCATTTTCAGATAATTATGGCTTGACATATCTTGAAATAAGATATAAAATGTAATTACAATATCTGTATTGCAGATGATGAAAAATTGGATATAGGAAATAATTATGTAAAAAAGTTATAAGTTAAGATAATAAATAAAAATTCATTTGACGTTATTGTTTAATAAAATTCGACAAGAAAAGAT
>CANRGW010000126.1 GCA_947630205.1 uncultured Bacilli bacterium | reverse complement strand
TATAACTAATTCACCTATATCTGCCATTTTAAATTTCTCCTTTTCTCTAAAATATTATAAATAATTATCTCTTTTAATTCGACCAGCTAAATCACTTTCTGAACTCTCGATTTGATATGAATTGTTAGAAACAAGATTAGCACACTCCGAAACAACATCCCCATTATCCATAAAAAATTTCTTTTTTTCCTCAAATGATTTTAAAAACTCATCTGCTAAATATCCTGCAAAATCACTTCCTATAAAACTTTCTACTTCTAAATAAAGTTTTGAAATATTTTGAAGATAATCTGAACTTTTTTCATCTAAATTACTAGACCAATTACGCATTGCTTTCGTATTATATTCTATTATAGCCATTTTCTTTCCTCCTCACCAATTATATTTTAACATCATAAATTTTTTTTGACAACAATTTCAAGAAATCCTTAACACTTATTTGACATAATTAAAATAATTACCTTTATTCTTAACTGAAACAATTGATTGTAACCAATTTGGATGCAATTCTTGAACATTAGTATCCTTATTAGAAATAAAATTAATCTCTGTACCAGTATTAATATCTCCAATAATACACTTTAAAGTCAAACCATCACTTTGATTAATATCAATTAAATCACCAATTGTTCCATAATTTGCAGGAGCACTAATAACATATCTTTCACCAAAAGTTGCTAAACCCTCATTATCATAAACAACTTGTGATAATAAATCTTGAAAATTCTTATTACTTGCATTAGGATTATTCTCTTTATCTATAGATTTAGAACTTGGTTTCATACTAGAAGATGTTACAATAGTTGTCCCAGCAATTGAACTTATTAAAGTTTCAATATCAACAGTATCTGTTACATCTTCATCATCATAAGAATAAGAACCACTACTAGAAGAAGATTTTTTACCACTACTACTATAATAACTATCATACTGAGCATTTAAATCAATAGCCTTAGCACTAGAGTCATAATCATCAACATTAAATTTATTAATATATGATGCATAATTAAAAAGATTTTCCGAAGAATTATTAGTATCAACAAAACCACTTTCTAAATTACTTCTTATACTAGATGCAATATCACCAACATTAGCACTAAAACCATTATTGCTATAATTATTAATACTATTTAAAGTTTCTTTTAAACTATTAACATCATTTGTTAAAGAAGATGCAACCTTAGATTTCATTTCTAAAGCCAAATCATTTAATCCTGTAACACTATTTATTTTTACATTTGCCATTTTATCATATCCTTTCAAACAGTATTATTTTAGATATATTTATCATATAAAATAATTTAATTACTGTCAATAAATTTACCAAAATAAAAACTCGATTTTTTAACCGAGTACTTTCTTATTGGTAGTCTGTACGGGGTTTGAACCCGTGAATGTCACCTTGAGAGGGTGATGTGTTAACCGCTTCACCAACAGACCAAAAAAATTATAATGTCATAAAAGACACTATAATTCTATCATAATAAATTTCTTTTGACAATCTTTTTTCAAAAGTTTATACCTAAATAATTATTCACTTTCTATTATCTCGTATGGAGATGATGAAGTTCCACTTCCATCACCTACTATTGATGTTTGGAATGACAAATTAAGGACTGGCCGAACGCCGTACAAGCCGTTATAAACACTATTGTAGTTCACATCGCCGGAAGAGGAATAGGAAGCCGCATAGTAAGCAAAGTTAGACGTAGGGGAAAGCATCCATGAACTTTTACTTTTTGCATCAAGCATTGTACTAAACATCCATGTCGTTGATGCACCACTACGATTAAAACTATTTAATATGACACTTCCCCATTGTGCTTCATCTGCTGCAAATCCATAATCACTTGGATACATTAAACTTACTTTCCCTGTCCACGTTGCATCGTTGCCGCTCCATACATAACATCCTTCTTTATTATCTGAAGTTGATTTATTTTCTACGCAACTTTCGATATATCTTTCATGAGCATACGATTGTTTTGGCGTATCTGTATTATATTTCCATGTTCCTAAATAATGTTTTACTGGTACTAATTTACTTTTCACATCGCTTGATAAATAATATAAATAACCATTTGTGCTACCGCCAGTTTCTTGTTCGGCATTTAAATAATATTGTAATCCGGCTGTTGGCCAATTATTTTTATCCGAACTACCTGTTAAATTGTTCCAGTATGCGTAGTCTTTGTAACTACTATTAGTTGATTTTATTTTATATGTACTTCCATTACTTGCTTTAAATGTTGAAGGCAAATATGTTTCTGGCAAGATTTCATCTCTTACCACTTTGATATATTGTCCGGCTGTATCATCTTCAAATATTCCGATTATTCTCCATTTTTCTTTCGTATCAGTATTGCTTGTTAAATATATATAGTTATTAGCAGTTGCTCCACTATATCTATATTCTATTGTTTTTCCGGCACACGCTTCTACACTATCACATTTTTTTACATTATTCTTATCTGTTACATCTAAGGCGATTATTTCTCCACTTCCATAGGCTTTTCCTAATATTGTTGTTATCAAACTACCTGTTTGTGGTTTTTCTGGTTCTAATGACTTTTCATTGAAGTCACCTTTGACATTTACTTTTACACTTGCGTAAATGTTCTCATTCCACTCAGCTGTTGTATAATCACCATTATCTCCTATTACTGTATCATTACTTATCCACATATATAATTTATAGGTTATCTTAGTTTCGGTTGTTGTATTTTTATCAATCTTATTTACCCATATTTTCTTACCATTTATTTCATCATAACTTACACCATCTAATACTTTGGTATCAACTCCATCTTCTCCTACTTTTTCAAATAAAGTAAATTTTAATAAACTATCTCTTATTCTAGTATCTCTTCCTTC
>CANRGW010000125.1 GCA_947630205.1 uncultured Bacilli bacterium | reverse complement strand
GTTCCATTTTCATCAACAGTTATAGGATGTTCTTCTATTTTATTATTTTCATCTATATAATATGCTACTAAGTTTTTACCTCTTAACTCTTCATCTATTGGTACAGTTACACTAAAGTCTCCATTTTCTAATTTAGTAATATTTTTATTAACTGATGGTGAATGCAAACTTATATCAAATATTTGTACAACTTCTTGTTTTAACACTTTTACTATTTTTTGAAATAAACTATTTCCTTTTTCTATTTTTTCTACTTGAATAACTGTATCAAGTGGTACTTCTGGAGATGTTGTTGTTACACTTACATCTGTTTTGAGATCTTTATTTTCATATACTAACTTCTTTTCTAATTTACTACTATCACGAATGATTAAATAATTAAAATTACGATTGCCTAAAGTTAATTGATAGTAATAATCTCCCATTTTCTTTTCATCACCTAATAAAGAAAAATCCGTTTCTAAATAACTTTCTGAAGGTATGTATTCACTTATTTTACCAAGAACTTTAATTTTTATATCATTTTTACCCAAATAATCATCAATTCTTTTTTTAGCCGCTGCTATATAATCTTCAGGTGTGTTTTTAGTATTATTCGGTATATAAACAATATTGTCAATATGGGTGCCTATATTTTCAACAATATCATAAGCCACTCCATCATACTGTAAAACAAGATATCCAAACGCTATTTCATAAAATTCTGAACCACTTCCACCGGCTCTTACATCTAAAGTATAAGTAATATCACTATTTTTAAATTCTTTTTTCAAATCATTAGAATAATTACTAGTATCCCTTATATCATAAACATAGTCAGGGCCATTATATTCTTTAAAACCATATTTAGAGTGAGTATTCAAAAAATTAATTAAACTTAAATCTTCAATTTTATAATATAAAACATTATCAATCGCATCAGCATATTTTTCATATTTTTGTTCAAGTTTTTTAGCATATTTAGCAACTTTTTCTTTTACTTCTTTGTCTTCTTCATGCCAAATAACTTTAACATTATCTATTTGATCTAAAATTTCCTCATTATCTCCATATTTACCAATAGAAATTTTACAATCTGTAAAATCGGCGTTACACTTCGGAAAAGAAATATAAATATCATAATTCTTTTCTAAATTATCAACACTAATACCATAATAAGCATTTAATTCATTTCCTGATGTTGGCTTAATAGCTTGCATTTTAAACTCATGACTAGAAGATACTTCATCAAACAAATTTTTTTCTTCGGCTTTTACACTTGGTATTAAAATAAATAAACTTATTAATATAAATAAAAATTTTTTCATTATTCCTCCTATTAAATTTCATCAAAATATAAAATATGAAAAAGCCTCTATAATCTTAAATTATATTTTTTTCTAATTATGACTAAAAAGTTTTCTAAACTACCCCCCCCGTAGTTGACTTAGAGTTAACAAACTTATAACAATTTAAACTGTCCATCCTTCCAACTCCTATTCTATATTTTTATAATAACATAGATTAAGCACTTTTCCAAGATTATTTTTTTCCTAAAAAAAAACTAGTTTTATTTAACTAGTTCTATTATTGCTATTAAAGCCCCATCTCCACGTCTTTCATCAACTTTAAGTATTCTTGTATAACCACCATTTCTTGATGAATAACGTTTTGCTAAATCATTAAATATTTTATTTACACATTCTGTATCATTATGAAGGAAAGCAAGTGCTAATCTTCTTGAAACTAAATCACCTTTTTTACCATAAGTAATCATTTTATCAACAAACTTACGTACTTCTTTGGCTCTTGTTTCAGTAGTTTCTATTCTCTCTTTCATGATAACTTCTTTAGTTAAATTAGCAAGCATACTTCTTCTATGTTTGTTATCACGACCTAATTTTCTATATGCCATCTTTTTCCCTCCTAATCTTCATCACGTAAACTTAATCCCATATCTTTAATTTTGTCTAAAACTTCTTTTAAAGATTTCTTTCCTAAGTTACGTATTTTCATAAAATCACTTTGTTTTTTATCTACTAAATCTTTAAGTGTCTTTATATTAGCTCTCTTTAAGCAATTAAATGTTCTAACTGAAAAATCTAAATCTTCAATTGGTGTTTCTAATTCTTTTGACTTAGTATCTTCTGTTTTTTCAATCATTAAGCCTGTTAAATCTTTAACATTATTTAAATCGGCTATAATATTGAAATGAACGATTAATATTTGAGCAGCAAGACTTAAAGCCTCTTCTGGTTTAATACTACCATTAGTCCAAATATTTAAAATTAATTTATCATAATTTTCATTTTGACCAACACGAGCATTATCAACTTCATATGATACTCTTTCAATTGGTGAATAAAGTGAATCAATGGCAATAGTACCAACTTTTTTAATATCTAAAAGTTTTTTATTTTCTTCACTTCTTACATATCCACGACCATTTGAAACAGTCATTTCCATTACTAAATGTGCACCTCTACTAATTGTTGCAATATGTAAATCAGGATTTACAATTTCAAGATCTGGGTCAATAAGAAAATCACCAGCTGTAATTTCTTGTTCATCAGTATCACAAATTACATCAAGACGAATTGTTTTATTTTCATTTGAAGTATTTCTAATAACAACACTTTTTAAATTTAAGATAATGGTTGTTACATCTTCAATAACTCCATCAATCGTTTGGAATTCATGTTGAACTCCTTCGATTTTAACACTTGATATTGCACTTCCAGGTAAACTTGATAATAATACTCTTCTTAAAGCATTACCGATTGTATCTCCGAAACCTCTTTCAAGTGGTTCAAGTTCAAATTTTCCGTAAAAATTATTTTCTGTATAATCAACTACTTTATAAACTGGTTTTTCAAATGGTCTTTCAAAATTTGACATCAAATATTCCTCCCTTATTAACCACGTGGACGTTTTGGTGGACGACATCCATTATGTGGAATTGGTGTTAC
>CANRGW010000124.1 GCA_947630205.1 uncultured Bacilli bacterium | reverse complement strand
GCATGCCCGGTACAGTTTTTTTATTAGTTCTTTTAGTAGGTATTGATGGATTTCTTTCTCTGATATAAATATCAAAGTCATCATAACTTGATTTTCCATTGGCTCTTAATTGTTTTATCAAATTGCCCATCCCCTCTCTACTTTTTCTAATAAATTACCACTTGCAACATCATCAGTTGTTGCTGTTATTTCAGATAATTTTCTTCCATCAACATAAAAATCAGTTGGTTTTGCTAATATTCTTTCTAACAAATTAACAACACTTGATAAATAATCACTTTCAAATGCATTATCTAATTTTGTCATATAGTTATTATTTATACCTTCCGTATTTAATTCCGAACTTAATTTACTAGCAACTCCATTTATCCATTCAGTATGCTTTTCAAGTGGTATAATTGCTTCTGCTCCATCTTCAGCAACCCAACTTAATGTTGGTTTTGTAATAACATTTCCTAAAGCATTTCCCGGAACATTTCTTAATCTACTAAATTGAACATTTGCTCCACTCATAGAACTATTATAATCATTAACGAATCTATTAGTTTCAGTTCTAGCTTTCTTAAAGTTTGCTTGAACTTCAAATTTTGATGGTGTTTCAAAAGTTTTTCTTATTTCATCTAATCCAGTTTTGGCTTCTTCTCTTGCTAGTTTAGAAGTCTCTTTAGCTTTAGAAAAAGCTTCTTCATATGATTTAGAGTTTTCTTCAATAGCTTTATGATTAGTAGAAGTTATTTTATTAATAGTTTCTTCTAATTCTGTAGCTGAACCATTAGAATATTTTTTTGTGACTTCATTTAAACCATTGATTATAGAATCCGTACTATTTAATACTCCTTGATATTTCTTTTCAGCTGCTTGTTTATTTGTTGATGATTCATTAACTATCTTTTCCAATTCTTTTATACTTAACTCATTTTGTTTATATTTTTGAATAGCATTTTCGATATTTTCGGCTTCTTTAGCTAAAGCATCATTATATACTTTTTTTGCCTGAGTTTGTGAATCAATGGCATCTTTATATTGAGATTGATAACCTTCTAGTAAAGTTTCTTTCTTTATAGCCTCTGCTGATTGATTAGTAAGGTCTATAAATTGTTGCTTATTGGCTATAATCTGACCGCCATTCCGAATTACACCATCCTCTAAAGTTAGTTGTGTTCCTAAACTCTCATTTAATAATGTCATAATTACATTAGCTCTTTCAGAATCACTATCTTTTACTCTACCATTTACATCTATAAAATTAGCTAATTCAGTAGATAATTCTTGCATTTTGGAAATATACATCATTTGAGAAGTAGTAGAATTTTGAATATTCAAAATATTTTGATTATAACTATCATTAATACTATCAATGCTAGTTTTAAAATTAGTAAAGGTTGACTGCGTTGCTTCTAAATTTGCTTTAGCATTATCATTGGCTTGAACCCAAGAACTAATACCAGTTACTACTAAACCTATTGATGCTCCAATTCCACCAATTACAGCACCAAATGGTCCTCCTATTGATGCTCCAGTTGAGGCTGCACTTGCAATCGAAGATATTCCAGATACAACACTCCCGGCAACATTTCCAAAATTAGCACCTTCATCAGAAATAGATTTTATAGATTCAGAAAATCCTTTTAAAGATACAGCCGTTCCAACTAAACCAGTTATCCCTACCTTTAATTTATCGGCACTACTTGCTGTTTGATTCCAATAAGTAATTCCTTCTTTAAGTTGAGTTGCATTTTCTTTTAATTTAGAATTAACACTTGTTATTGAAGTCTTTAAATCTTTACTTCCAGTTTTTGCCTTACTTAAAACTGATGTAAATCTAGTAAATAGTGAATTACTATTTTTTACATTTTGAGATAAATCAATTGTTCTACTATTAACATCTGTTATATTTGTATAAAGAGTTTTGAATGGTTTAGAATTTTTATCTAAAAATTTTGTGAATTCACCTACATTTTTAGATATAACCGATACTGCCTTAGATGCTGGATATAATGCTGTCGTAAAAGCCAATGTTTGTATTATCGTTTTTTGAGTACCTGTTGATAATTTACTAAACTTATCTGTTAGATTACCAACAAATTTTAATCCATCATTAAGTACAGGTAATAAAATTTTTCCTAATTTATCAGCAACTTCTCCAAATCGATTTTTTGTAATTTCAATTTGGGATGCTGTATCAGCAAATTTTTTTGAAGCTTCATCATTTAATGCATTGTTTACTCTCCATTCTTCATTAGCCATTTGCATATATTGATCTACTGTTCCAGAGGCATTAGCAAGACGCAACATTGTATCAGTTAATCTTACTTCATTAATACCTAAATCACTCATCAACTGAATAGTCTCTTTTCCAGTTCTATTGGAATCACCTAAACCGATTACGAATTGTTTCATTGCTTCTCCAGCATTATTTTTAACTGCATCGGCAAATTGTTTCGTACTCATTCCACATATTTGTGCATATTGACTTAATGTACCATATTTAGTCTCAACTCCTGATGCTGCTCTATTAAAATCATTCATTACTCTTGATATTGCTGTGCCACCCATTTCAGCCTCAAGACCAACTGATGACAATGCTGTTGCTAATCCTAAAACATCGGCCTCTGTCATTCCCATTGTTGCTGCTGCACCTGACATTCTTTGAGACATTGCAACTATATCAGCTTCTGTTGCTTTTGAATTATTACCTAATTTAACAATAACTGAGCCAATTCTTTCGTAATTTTCTGATGCTGTTCCCATTACATTAACAAAAGTAGCTATTGCTTCTCCAGCCTCTACTGCACTTAAATTGGTTGCACTTCCTAATTTGGCCATCACTTCTGTAAAACTTGAAACATCTTTAGTAGCTATTCCCAATTGACCAGCTTCTTCTGCTAATTCAAATAAACTTTGAGTTCCGATTGGAATTTGTTTAGATAGTTCCATTATTTCTAATCTTATCTGCTCTAATTCTTCATCTGTTCCTTCAACTGTCTTTTTTACTCCAACA
>CANRGW010000123.1 GCA_947630205.1 uncultured Bacilli bacterium | reverse complement strand
TACTATCTAGTTTATTAGTAAGAGCAATATTTATCAAATCATCAATTTCTAATAAACTCGATAAAAATGTATAAGTTGTTTTATTATAAAGTGGTATATACATGTATTTACCTCCTTTCTATCTCGATAATTTTCTAGTTTAATTATAACAAAAGTACTTTTATTTGTATATTCCTTTTCCAAAAATAATCAATTTTCTTTTTTAATATTATTTGTTATTTTATTATCTTTATGCAAAACAAAAAAATAACTAAACCAAATGATTTAGTTATCTTCTTCCTTTTTATCTTTTCCTGCTTTACCCTTTACTTTATACATATAAGTTGAAATTGCTGTTTCTACTTCTCTTAAAGAACTTTTGGCTAAATTAGAAATCACGATTACTTCTTTAGCTGTATCAATTATTACTCTTCCAAAGAAAAGTCCAGATTGAACTTTTAAATCATTAAATAAATCAGGAGTAACAGTTGTTAAAAAGTATCCCCACACTACTCTTTTTGTAGCAATGATTATTCTTTTGGTAGTTAAAGCAACTACACATGAAGAAAATATTTCATGATTAGCAAAATTCTTTTGTCCGCAAAAAACATATAATAACTGTTCATCTGGATTTAAATGTTTAAAAACAATTTCACTATGTCCTTTAATTCTAAAAGCAATAGTTCCAAAATATTTCCTTTTAAAACGAAGGGCAAGACTATAAACCTTATTATTCATTATTACTTAATATACCCATTATCTTTAAAGAATTGTTTGTAATTAGACTCCGTTTCTTTAGGATTATTAGTTATAGTTCCCGAAGTAGTAGCAACTATTTCACCATGTTCAACAACAAAAAGGGTTGGAGTTCCTATTCCGTCTTTAAATTCCTCCGTTGAATTAATTACTTTATATCCATCTTCTGTATAATCGCCCTCTTCCCCAAGAGAAGCATCAAAGAAATTTAAGACATTAAGGTAATAAATTTCTATTTTATATTTGCTAGCTAGTTTCTTTAAAATTGGTACTAGTTCTATACAATGACTACAATTAGGTCTTCCTACATAAATAACTCTTTTTTCATCATCCTTTAAATATTCCAAATAAGTATCAACATCAATCTCCGTAAATTCATAACCTGCTCCCCCATAACTAATTGAAGTCCAATAAGCAAAGCCAAGAATTGCCGAAACAACTACAACAATACCTAAACCTTTAAGGATTTTTTCTTTATTATTAGTTATTTTCTCTTTTAAAGTCTTAAAAAAGTTATTTTCTTTTTTTACTTTAGAAACTTTTTCTTCAGTTTTTTCTTTAACTTTTTTTGGTTCTTTACTATTTACTTTTTTAGTATCTCTTTTAGTATCTTTTTTATCCTTTTTTAAAGTTTTATCATTTTTTTCCATAAATACTTCCTTTCTTAGATTAATTATAACAAATATTTTCTTAGTTTTCAATTTATTACAAAAATTTAACACTTTTTTCTAAAAATAATATTTTAAACCTAACCTATTACAATATTCTTCTATTTCTTTCTTTAATTTATCAAAATATTCTGTATCATTAAGTAAATAAATTTTAGCATATTCTAAATAATAATTAGGATATTTATCTCCAATATACTTTAAGGCTTTTCTTTTAGAACCACTTTTTAATTCTAAAAATTGAAATTTATACTCCGAAACATATTTTTTAGTTTTTTCAATTATTTTTTTATAGTCCGTTAAATAAGGAAATATGGGAGAAATATTAACTATTACTTCTAAACCATTTTTTACTAATTCTTGAATTGTTTTTAATCTACTATTAATAGAACTTTCTTTTTCAATATCTTGTCGGAATTTATCATCTAAAGTATTTAAAGAAATAATCACTTTTAAATTTCTTATTTGCTTTAATAAGTCTAAATCTCGTAATATTAATTCATTTTTTGTTTCAATAATTAAGTTAACATTAAAATTAATTAACTGTTTTAAAATATTTCTAGTTAACTCATATTTTTTTTCATAAGAATTATAACAATCTGTAGTTGATGACATTAAATAAGTTTTACCTTCAACACTTCTTTTAAGAAGTTTATAATTAGTCTTTTTTACATCTAAAAAAGTGCCCCATTCTTCTTGATGACCAGAAAAATTTTGCATATATGATGCATAACAATACATACAGGCATTAGGACATCCAACATAGGAATTAATAACAAAATCTATTCCATCTATCTCTGACTTGGAAATAAATCTATTAACTTCAATTTCTTTTACTTTCATAATTACCTCTTCAAGAAAGAAAAAAGATATATTACTATACCTTTTATTTATAAGTTAATTCTTGATTACCTTCAAAAACAAAATCAGGTATCATGACATTATTTTGATATCTTATTTGTAAATAGTTAACCATTCTAGCATATGTATTAATTGCTTCTATTTCTTTTCCTTCTTTAATCATTACATATACTAAAGATAAATAATCAACTAATAGTTTATTACAAATACTTGTTGCATTTGTATCTCTTACTAAAGCTTCTGCTAATTCTTCACCATAAGTATCATAATGAACGGCTTCTTTTACATTTTTATCACTTTGTCTTACTTTTCTAATTAAATTCTTAATACTTTGATATACTGCACTAGTTTCTGGATCAATTCCTAATATTTCAAAAATAGCTGTTAAAATATAATAATATCTTCTTCCTGTCATTAAGCGATACACTTCAGCATAATCTCTTTTATCAGGACTAACTGGTCCATCATATTTTCGACAATCTCTAACTGGTTCGTTAAGTTTATGTCTATAACTAACATAACTACATTTTCCAGTATTTGGAAACATTCTACTACATGAGCCACAAGTATCATAAAAATACTCACTTAATGCTCGATAACTTTTATCATTTGCCATAACAAATACCCCCATACTTGTTTGATATTATATCATAGTTAGCCTTAAATTGCAAACTTTTTATTTATTGTTAATTTAAATTTGAAGTGCAACACTTCACAATTGAAAAAGACACATGAATAGTCTATAATATCTTTTCGTCGA
>CANRGW010000122.1 GCA_947630205.1 uncultured Bacilli bacterium | reverse complement strand
AAATTCTACTTTTGACATAAAATCACCTAATTAATTATATGTAAAAAAGTTTGATTAGTATACAATCAAACTCTATTTATTTTTAGATAAACTAACAACTTTTTTAATCATTTCTAAACCTTTTCCTGGAATAGTTAATTTATCAATTTTATCTATATCTATTAAAGCAATTTCATAAAAATTATCAGGTGAATTATGTTCTTTTTCTTCTCCGCCTAAAGCAATTTCTCCACTTAGATAATCTGTTTTAAAGTAATAACAAACACCTACTTCATATGTTTCAAATTCTAAAAAATTAGCAATTTTTACTTTAATACTAGTTTCTTCTTCTATTTCTCTAAGACAAGCATCTTCTGGCTTTTCATCTTTTTCAAGTCCTCCACCTGGAATGGCATAATAATCTAACATTTTATTTTTTTCTTTACGTCTTCTATGTAACAATAAAACTTGATTATTAATAATAGTTATTCCTCTTGCTACTTTTCTTTTCTTTAAAAACTTTAAAAACAAATCATAAGTCTTATTTTCATAAGCAGTAAAATTATCTTGATAATAAGCAACGGGATATTCATAGCCATTTTTAATAAATATCTTATCAAAAGGTTCATAGTTTCCTTTTAAACTTTCTTCGGCAATTACTCCATCCATCGTTGAAGTAAAAGTTTCTATACCATAAGCATCTATATAGACTAAAATATCTAAATAATAAGCATCACGATTAACTTCTCCCTCTAAAAGTTTTAAAATGCCTTTATCACCAAGAAGTCTTTCAACATCTTTAGCATAAGCACCAGGAAAATTATTTAAGGCTTTAATACAAAATGATGAGTCTGTTATAAATAAAGGTTTTTGAAATATTTCATAAGCATCTCTTGCTTTTTTAATAGCAACATTTAAAGGGGTATCTTGAATTTCTATAAGATCTAGACTTACTTTTTCAACTTTTACAAATGGTTCTAAAACTTTTTTGGCTGCTTTAATTTTTTCATTATTGCTAGTTACATACAAAAGTTTCATTAATATTGTATCCCCCAAACAACAAGATGTTTTGCTTCTTTATTACAAACAACACATTTACCAGTTATTGGTTTTTCGTTTTCTAAAATACATCTTGATTTTAAGCCTTTAATTTCTTTCATTTTCAACTCACATTCTGGGTCTCCACACCAATCGGCTTTAATAAAGCCTGGTTCATTATCCATGATTTTTTTAACTTCATCTAAAGTTTTAGCCGTATAAGTCATTTTATCACGTCTAATTAAAGCCTTCTCTAGTAAATCTTTTTGCATTTTATCCATCGTTTCTTGAACAAAACTTGCTATGTCTGCATCTTTTTTTATTTGCATTTTTTCTTTTGTATCACGTCTTACAATTGTTACTTCACCATTTTCTAAATCTCTTTGACCTATTTCAATACGAATAGGTATTCCTTTAACCTCAGCCTCAGAGAATTTAAAACCAGGTGATTTTTCAGAGTTATCAATCATAACAGATATATCTTTACTTGCTAATGCTTCTTGATATTTTAATGCTAAATCTTGAATGTCTTTTTCACGACCAATTGGAACAATAACAACTTCAAGTGGGGCAATTTTAGGTGGTAAAACTAAGCCATCATCGTCCGAATGCACCATAATAACAGCACCTATCATCCGACTAGTTGTTCCCCAAGAAGTTTGATATACATAATCCCATTTATTTTCCCGATTTAAAAACTTTATATCATAGGCTTTGGAAAACTTTTGTCCAAAATAATGGCTCGTTCCGGCTTGTAAAGAAACACCATTATACATTAAGGCTTCATTAGTTAAAGTATATTCAGCACCAGCAAATTTTTCTTTTTCCGTTTTAAGACCCGTAATTGAAGGAATTGCTAAATAATCATAAAAGAATTTTTTATAAACTTCTTCCATAATAAAACGTGTTTCTTCTTCGGCTTCTTCTTTTGTTTCATGAACAGTATGCCCTTCTTGCCACCAAAATTCTCTTCCTCTTAAAAATGGTCTTGTTTCTTTTTCCCAACGCATAACTGTACACCATTGATTATATTTAATTGGTAAATCCCGATAAGACTTAACAATATTAGAATAATAATCACTAAATAAAGTTTCACTAGTAGGTCTTATGCACATTCTTTCTTCTAATTTATTAGTACCACCTTCGGTAACCCAAGCAACTTCTGGAGCAAAACCATTAATTAGTTCACTTTCTTTTTTCATTAAACTTTCTGGTATTAGCATTGGCATTGCAATATTTTGATGTCCACTTTTTTTAAACATCTCATCAAGAACTTTTTGCATACGTTCCCAAATAAGATAACCATATGGTTCAAGAATAATACATCCTTTTACATTAGAATAACTAGCCAGATGAGCCGCTGAAACAATATCTGTATACCATTTAGCAAAATCTTCATCTCTTTTAGTAATTTTTTTATTAGCCATTTTAATCCTCCTTCTTTATAAAAAAAGAATGATACCAAGGAGTGCAAAGCACGGTACCATCCTAAATTTAACTTATCTTTTTAACGACTAAAGCCGGAATATATTTCTATATTCTCTTTAGGGGTAGGAATTATAATACTTAAACACTTGTTCACACTATACCAAGTTCACTTAGAAAAAGTAATTTATAACATTCCCCATCACAAGATTTACAAACTTATTTTAACATAATAAATTTAATATTTCAATAAATTTTTCTATAAAAAAATTAGAGTTAAGTCTCTAATTCACTTTTTCAATTCCCGATTTAATGGCTGGGTACACCGCTTTTTCAATTTCCGACTTAATGGCTGGATACACCACTTTTTCAATTCCCGACTTATACGGCTGGGTACACCGCTTTTTCTCTACGAATAATCCTATCATTTATTTTAATTATTGTCAACTTCACTGCTAAAAATAATTATTTTACTTCCTCTAAAGTATTTTTTTCTAAATTATAATAATATTCTTTATAATCAAATCCTTGATCACTATTAAAATCAAAATATAAATAAAAACCTGGTTCTTTTAAAGAAAAATCACGATATTCTGAATTTTCAAAATAATTAATTGAAAAATCAATTATTTCAATATCTCCTAAAATATCAATATTCAT
>CANRGW010000121.1 GCA_947630205.1 uncultured Bacilli bacterium | reverse complement strand
TTTCAAACTAAGTATATCTTATGAAAAGTAATTAGACAAATAAATATGAAAAAATATTTTTTTAACTTGACAATTTTTTGTAAATAATAATTATATTGTGAATTTTTTTGTGTTTAAAAAGTAGTAAATTACAATTTCTTAAAGATTAATTTAAAAAGAATTTATTTAAAACATATTTTATAGTTTTATATAGATAAAGAAAATTTTCTAAAAGAAAAAGGATATTTTAGCAATATCCAATTATTAATTATTTAGTCCCATCTTTGATAAGTAAAACTAGGACCAGTAACTGCTTTACTTGTTAATTCATTAGTAATTAAATCATAATAAAGTTCTATTCCGTTATTATCTTCGTAATTAGAAAAGTATCCCTCTTCATTTAATTTTTCTTTATAAGCAATAGGAAAATAAATTTTATTATCCATAATATTGGCATATTTTTCTTGATAAACATAATTATCTTGCCATTTAGTTATTTCTATTTTAGAATTAGGTTCATTTAAATTCATAACTTTTAAATAACCATCTTCAACAAAAACAAGATAGTTTTTAATGTAAGAAAAATAACTTTCAATAAAGCCAAGAGGTTTACTGTAACTTGTAATTGTATCAACTAAATTTCCTTTAGCATCATATTTTTTTATAACATTATTTTCGATTATATAAAAATAGTTATTGTCATAAATATAATATCCTTCTTGAATATTCTCAACTATTATTTTTAAATCCTCAGTATAAATATTTACATTAGGATAAAAATTAGAAAGATATTTAATTAAGAAAGTTCCATTATTACTTTTATAAGCACCAAAAGTAGAACACAATTCATTTTCCTTATTTTCTAATATTACTTTTTCTTCATTAGTTGATAGTAAATATTTATACGCACTACAAGGACCAAAAGTATCTTCGTAAACAATAGCATAATCTTCACTTATACCATAAATTCTTTTATATTTATTTTTATATAAAATTTTACCATTTTTTATATTATAATAACCGTTTTCTTCATCATTTCTATAAAAAATACCATATATTTCATCTTTTTTGTATGCTAATTGATAATCTTCATATTTATTTTCTAAATTTATGGGGGTTATTTCTTTAGTTTTTATATTATAGATCTTTAGTCCATTATCATCATAAATAATACCAATATCATCAAATTTATCAATGATTGTTATTAAAGTTTCTTTTCCATCTCTTAAATCATAGTATTTATTTTTATTTTTATTTATAATTCCAAAATATTCTGTTTGATTATAACTATCATATACTAAAGAATAATCATCTTCTGGAATATTTAATTTTCTTGTTTCTTTATTCTTAAAATCATATATTTTTAAACCGTTATCTTTATATAAAACAAAAGTTATATCATCATAAGTTCCCATACTACTTAAATATTTAGGGGTAGTAGTTTCTGTTTCAATAGTATAAGTTATACAATCTTCATCTGTATCGTGATCAGAACATAACTGTCTCTCACTTTTCATTTTAAAAGTTAATTCTTTTTTCTTTTCATTATTTTCAAGAGAGTCTCCATTTTGAATATCCTCATTCTCCATATAAAAATTTTTATATATAAAATAAGATCCTATAATTGTTATAATTATAACAACAATAATACTAACAATAAATATAATTCTTTTCTTTTTATCTTCCATACAATTTCTACCTTTCAAACTAAGTATATCTTATGAAAAGTAATTAGACAAATAAATATGAAAAAATATTTTTTTAACTTGACAATTTTATGTAAATAATAATTATATTGTAGATTTTTTTTCTTATTTTTTTTATAATAAAATTAAAGGAGAAAAATATGGATAAAGAATTAAGACATGCTTTGGAATTAGAAGAAAAAAGACAAAGTGAAAATATTGAATTAATAGCCTCAGAAAATTATACATCAAAGGCTGTTCGAGAATTACAGGGGAGTATTTTAACAAATAAATATGCTGAGGGTTATAGTGGTAAAAGATATTATGGTGGATGTGAATATATTGATATCTTTGAAGATAAAGCAATTGAATATGCTACTAAATTATTTAATGTAAAATATGCTAATGTTCAACCTCATTCAGGAAGTACGGCTAATATGGCTGTTTATAGGGCTTTACTTAATCATGGTGATAAAGTTATGGGAATGAACTTATCGGCAGGAGGTCATTTAACTCATGGTTATAGTTTAAACTTTAGTGGTATGGATTATGAAATAGTTGATTATAAATTAAATAAAGAAACAGAAATGCTTGATTATGATGAAATAGAAAAAATAGCCTTGAAAGAAAAACCAAAAATGATTATTGCAGGAGCAAGTGCTTATCCAAGAAAAATTGATTTTAAAAGATTTCGAGAAATTGCTGATAAAGTAGGTGCTTATTTAATGGTTGATATGGCTCATATTGCTGGACTTGTTGCGGCTAATTTACATGAAAATCCTTGTCTTTATGCTGATGTTGTTACAACGACTACTCATAAAACTTTAAGAGGTCCAAGAGGAGGAATGATTTTAACTAACAATGAAGAAATTGCTAAAAAAATTAATAAAACCATTTTCCCTGGTATTCAAGGTGGGCCACTTATGCATGTAATAGGAGGAAAGGCTGAATGTTTTTATGAGGCTTTACAACCAGAATTTAAAGTTTATGCTTCTCAAGTAATTAAAAATATAAAGGCTATGGCTGATACTTTTTTAGAAAAAGGAGTTAAGTTAATATCCGGAGGAACGGATAATCATTTGATATTAGTTGATGTTTATAATACTTTCCATATCACTGGAAAAGAAGCAGAAGTTTTGCTTGATAAAGTTCATATAACGGTTAATAAAAATACTATTCCTAATGAAACTTTAAGTGCTTTTCAAACTAGTGGTATTAGAATTGGTTCACCGGCTATGACAACGCGTGGTTTGAAAGAAAAAGACTTTCAAGAAATTGCTCTTATTATTTATAATGTTCTAAAAAATCCTACTGATAAGAAAGTTTTAGAAGAAGAAAGTAAACATGTTCTTGCAATAACAAAGAAATATCCTCTTGTTTGATATTTCTTTTTTCAGGATAAAAACATGAAAAAAATAAAAAAATAAATTAAAAGCATGATATATAAGGAAATAAAAGGAAAAATAGATAA
>CANRGW010000120.1 GCA_947630205.1 uncultured Bacilli bacterium | reverse complement strand
CACCTAAACTAACAAGTATTACATCTAAAATATTCATCAATTCTGTAATATTTTCAATACTATCAATAGTTATTTGTTTATAACCTAAATTACTTTTTGAAAGAACTCCCTCTGGACCTACTGTTCCAACAATAATACCATCAACTTCTATTACACCACTATCAAACCTTGTTCCATAAAGATTATTTTCCATACTTTGAAGTCTTTCTAAATATTCAAGAGAACAAAGAGATTTTTGATTACCATTTCCATAAGTATTAACAAAGGCTTCTGATACTCTATCTGGAAAACTAATATTTAAATTATTATGATATACACGATTTAATTTTATATTATTATTAAGAATAACAGAATTAAGACCACGTGCTATAACTTTACTATTTAAATAATGTTTTTTTACAAAATCATTAGTAGATTTTAAAACTAACATAACCCATCTCCTTTAAAATATCTATATTATAACATATTTATTTAAAAAATCCAACATTTTTAAAATTAACCAAGTTAACTAAATCAAATAAATTGTACTTTTGATTAGAAACGGTAATTACATAATTATCAGCATTTGGAGGAATTATTGCACCATCTAAAACACTTAAATCTTCAATATAAAAAGTACCTTCAACTTTTTCTGGTAATAAAGTATCTTTTAAAGATGAAAGACTTCCTAACATTAAATCAAAAACTTCAATTGGTAATTTAGAATTTTCTAAAACTTTTAAATTATACAAATTATATGAATAATTAACCCCTGATGGCAAAATAGTATTTTTAATTTCTCTAATATTCATTAAATTAATATCACCTAAATTATTATTTCGAAAAACTAAACCATCAATAACTTTTAAACTTCCAAGATCAACTTTTTCACTTATTAAACTTGACCAAGTAACATTTTTAATTTCTTCCACACCTTTTAATTTTAAATTACCATATATTTCATTAGGTAACGTAATATTTTCCATTGTTTCTAAATCAATAGTTAAATTACCAAAAATAATATCACTTGGAAGATGCAAACCATTTTTTAAATCAGATAAATTTAGAACTAAATTACCACAAAAAACTTTTTTATATCCTTTAAATAAATCTTCCTTAGAAGTTGCAATATCAATATCTAAATATCCAAACTCTTGTATTCCTTTAGTAAAGAAATTAACAAAAATATTAAATAAATTTAAAATATCTTCATAAGAATTTATTTCATAATTATTCATTATTTTTAATAAAAAGATTATTTTAGGATTAAACTTTTTTATTTGTTCAAGATAATATCTTAATAACTTTAAAAATTCTTGATACATTACATTAGGTTTAAAATCATTACCATATTTTAAATAAAATCCCTCTAAATCACATAATTTAATATCATCATCTTTATATAAAATATTCATTTTTCCATTATTTCGATTAATTAAATCAGTTTGACTTATTTGATTATCTTCTAATTCTTTTAAAGTTTTTAAAACATTATTTAATAATTTTAAAAGTTTAGATATTTTTTCTTCTGAGTCAATTGTAAAGTCACCTAAATTTTGATAATCTAAGTGATTAGCAAGAATAACTCCACAGACAACACCTGATACTTTAATAACTCCTAAATCAAATTCCGTTAGTTTAATATTTTTTTGTTTTTCTAATAAATAAGTAATTTGTTGTTCTGATGCAAAACGTTCATAACTACAATATTTAAAAATTCTAAGAAGAATATCTTTTTCATTTTGAGAATTTTTTATTGTTCTAAAAAGATTTCTATCTAATTTAATTAACATTCCATTATGCAAAAATAAAGAACCAGAAAAGCCTCCACTTTCTAAATCTTTTCCTTTTCTCACCATTTCAATTAATTCATTTTCATTTAAATCTAAAACTATCATCATATCTCCTTAAAATAAAAATATAGTCTTAATTTTTTAACTATATTTTTTTATCTAAAAAATCATGAATAATGCTAATAACTTGACTTACTTTTTCTTCAATTACATCAGTTGCTTCAACTACTTGGAAATTATTAGTATTTTTCCAAACTTCACAGATACGATTATCAATATCAATTGCTCCATCTGGATCTTCAAATCTTGCTTCATTTGTTGATGTATTATATTTATTTTTAATATCAGCCGCTACTGTTTGTAAATGAATTACTAAATCATAATGGTCAGCAAGTCCCTCTTCTTTCATACCATTTTCCGTAAGTAATTTAGTAAATAATTCCGAAGAACCAAGATAGGCTTTGCTATCTAAAATACCTCTATCAATTAAAATTATACATTTTGTATCATCAGGATACTTAGAAACAATATCAAAATATCTTTTTTCTTTATAACGTTGTAAATTTAAAACTTCATTCTGAAAGTCATAAACAGAAAGAGCATTTTCTCCAAAAGGTCTAATTCCTCCAAGTATTAACTCAGTTGCTGATTCGTTAAACAAAAGAACATGATACCCCATACTTTCTAAATCTTTTTTAACATAATCAACTGTTACTGTTTTACCAGCACAAGGTCCACCGGTAATAACAATACACGCTTTCAATACACCCATAACATACTCCAATTTCTTTCTTTTTATTTCTTTAATATTATAATAATAACTTTCAAATTGTCAAGATTTTTTTCTAAATAAAAAGAAAAGTGCTAAATTAAACACTTTTATTAATTAATCTGGAATAATTACATAAGGATTATTCTTAGTGCCATCTCCATCTAACCATGTTGTTGATGAAGAAAGATTAAGAACTGGCCGAACGCCAAGGGAGTCGTTATAAACGTTAAAATTACGCACGCCACCATAATAATTATCGTTGTACATACTGGCACTCCAAGTACCTACACTATTAGAATAGGCAGAAGAAGGAGAAAACATCCATGAGTATTTACTTTTTGAGTCACTCATTGTACTATACATCCACGTAGTTGATGCACCACTACTACTAAAATTATATAATACACCACTTCTCCATTGTGCTTCATCTGCTGAATATCCATAATCACTTGGATACATTAAACTTACTTTTCCCGTCCATGTTGCATCATTGCCAGCCCATACATAACATCCTGCTTGATTATTTGAAGTTGATTTATTACTTACACAACTTTCTATATCTCTTTCATGGGCATATGCTTGAATTACAGTATCTGTATCATATTTCAATATTCCTAA
>CANRGW010000119.1 GCA_947630205.1 uncultured Bacilli bacterium | reverse complement strand
TGAAACTTTTACAGTTAGAAAAATTTCTTATGGTGTTGGAGTTGAAAGAACTTTTCCAGTTCATTCACCAAAGTTAGCTAATATTGTGGTTATCAAAAAAGGTAAAGTAAGACGTGCTAAATTAAATTACTTAAGAGATCTTAAAAAAGAAGCCAGAATTAAGGAAAGGGGATAGGGTTAAACTAACCCTTTTTTGTTTATGAAAAAAGATGAAGAAGTCGAAAATCGTTTTATTAGTTTTTTACAAAAATATAAAGAAATTTTAAGTTATATTGTTATTATTGTTGTAATACTCCTTATTAAACAATTTATTGTAACACCTATAAGAGTAAATGGGGCTAGTATGGATGATACTTTAAAAGATAAAGATATTATGATACTTGATAAAATAAGTTATCGTTTTTCGGATATCAAAAGATTTGATATTGTTGTTATTAAATTAGAAGATGAATATATAATTAAAAGAGTTATTGGACTTCCTAAAGAAAAAGTTGAATATAAAGATAATAAATTATACATAAATGGAAAAGAAGTAAAAGAGAATTTTTCTCATAAAGAAATAAAAGATTATGTTTTAGAAGAAGAAATACCTGATGATTATTATTTTGTTGTTGGAGATAATCGTCCGGTTTCTTTAGACTCACGAGTAATTGGCTTAATAAATAGAAAAAATATTTTAGGAAAAACTTCTTTAACAATTTTTCCTTTTAATAGATTTGGAACTAAAAATTAGTTATAATTAATAAAGGTGTATATGATAAAAATTAAAGAAAATGTAAATGATGTTCAAGAATTTAATCATTTGTATAAAGAGGTTGGTTGGAGAGTGTTTCCAGATGAAATATCAAGAAAGGCTCTTGCTAATACTTTTTATTCTGTTTCAGTATATAATGGTGATGAAATAATAGGCTATGGACGTATTATAGGAGATAGTATTTGTTTTTTATATATTCATAGTGTTATGGTTGCTCCTCTTTATCAAAATAAAAAAGTTGGAACACTTATAATGAAAAAATTACTTAAAAAGGTAGCCGAAGTAAAAAAAGAAAATCCTAATTTGAAAGTTTATTTGGGTTCTTTAAAAGGTAAGGAAGATTTTTATAAAAAATTTGGTTTTGTTGCTCGAAGTGAGACAGATTTAGGAGAGGCAATGGTATTAAAAGATAGAGTTTGAACTTTCTAATTGAAAGTTAAATGGCGATATCGTTGGTGTTGAAAGTAAAATGTGATATAATTATCTTGTAGATAAGACTCGCGTAAAAAGCGTTCTATATTATGAGAGGAGATAAAAATGGAGAATAATGAAATAATAATAAAAGATAACAAAGATAATAAAGATATTGCATCAGATATTATGTTAGAAGAAATAATTTCTAAAGCTATTCAAATACCAGGTGTTAAGGTTGATAGAAACAAGTTTTTAGCAGAATGTTTTTCTTCCAAAGTTGATTTGCTTGAGAATATAATTAATAATGGTCCAGTTGAAGCTGGAATAGTTAGAGAGGAAATAAACGATATAGTAAATAAATTAATTATGAAGAGAACAAGTCAATCTTCTATAGCTTCTTTTGCTGCAGGTATCCCTGGTGGATTAGCAATGGCAGCAACTATTCCAGCAGATATGTTGCAATTTTTTGGAATGTCGTTAAGACTTGCTCAAGAACTTTCGTATTTATATGGTGCTGATGATTTATGGAAAAATGGACAAGTTGATGATGAAAAAGTCAAAAATCAATTAATCTTATATTGTGGAGTAATGTTTGGTGTATCTGGAGCAGTCTCAGGTGTTAGAGTTTTATCAACACAAGTTGCAAAAACAGCACTTAAAAAGATACCACAAAAAGCTTTGACTAAAACATTTTGGTATCCAATAATAAAAAAGATTTGTTCTTTTGTTGGGTATACATTAACAAAAAAAACTTTGGCTTCAGGTGTATCTAAAGCAATACCGGTTATTGGTGGAGTAATATCTGGAACAATTAATTTTGCATCAATGATGCCTATGGCACGAAAATTAAATGATACTTTAGATAAGGCAACATTTGATTATTCGGAAGAAGAATTTAATAAAGATATTGAAGCATTGAGTAATGAAACTGGTGAAGTTTCAGAAGAAGAAAAACAAAATTTTAAAGAAAAATTTGCTGACGGATTTAATAAAACAAAAGATAGTGTATCAAATTTAATTTCTAAGCTAGGAAATAATAAAGATAAATCAACAATAGATCCTATAGAAGAAATAAAAAAGTATAAAGAATTATTAGACGTCGGAATTATCAATCAAGAAGAATTTGAAAAAAAGAAAAAAGAATTGTTAAATCTATAATTAATTAAAGTAATCGGAGGATTAAGATATTATGATTTGATTAAGTTGGATTTCTCCAACTTTTTTTTTAATATAATTTTTTAGCATTGAGAGTTGGTTCAAAAAAGGATTGACTGAAGAACAAAATTCGAATATTGATATATTTTCATCTGCTATCGATGTGATAAAAATAGATTTCAAATATATTGATTAATATAATAAAGCTATCATATATCTGAAATTTAGTAAAAGTGTGGTATAATAAATTAGTAATTTAACTTCAGAAAAGGAAGTGATTTTATGTCAAATATAAATGAAAGTGAATCAACAAGTATTGAAAATATTTATCAAGATATTCGAAATAAAATAATAATTGCTAGAGAAAAAATGTTTAACCATATAGATACTACAATGACAGAAGTATATTGGTATGCACGTAAATTATAATCGGTGCATTAACTGATAGTAAAATGCCAAAAAGATATTGGACTGATTTAAAAAGAAAATTAGAAAGTGAAGGAAGTCAGTTGTACGAAAATATCGTACAACTGAAAATGAAATCTTTAAAAGACGGAAAATTTTATAGTACTGATGTGTTAGAAACTAACGGAATTTTAGACTTATTGAGTCAATTCCTAGTCCAAAAGCAGAACCATTTAAACTATGACTAGCAAATTTAGGAAGCGAAAGAATTGACGAAGTATTTGATCCTGAAATTGCAGTTAATAGAGCGATAGAATATTATCGTAAGCGTGGATATGATGATAAATGGATTAAAGTGAGATTATCTGGAATAGTCGATAGGTTTAAATTAACTGATATTTGGAAAGAAAGTGGAATTACTAAACCATTAGAATATGCTCTTTTAACTAA
>CANRGW010000118.1 GCA_947630205.1 uncultured Bacilli bacterium | reverse complement strand
TGTTGTTTATGTCTATTTTTTTGTCTAAAAAAGAAGTGATGAATTTTACTTCATCACCCCTTAATGTTTAAGAACCAAAAGCATCTGATTTCAGTCTTCTTGACTGGTTTCAGATGCTAACCCTATACTGGGAACGCATTTGATTACTACTTCAAATGTGTCCTTTTTTATTGTATGAAGTTTCCTTCATCTATATACATAATATCATAAAATATACTTTTTAACAAGCAATTTTATTTATCGTCTAATATCTTATAAGGATTTTCTTTAGTTCCATCTCCAGCATTTATAGATGTTTCTGTTTTTAAAACAAGTGATGGCCTTACTCCGAAAGAACTATTTAAAGGATTAGTATTTACAAATCTACCTGTTGCTGAAACACTATTTCCAACCGTTGCATCAGGTCCTGTAAATAACCACCAATCACGTTCTATATTTAAATAATTAGTATCCTCTGTTGCATTTTCACTGGCCTTTAAATAATCATCTCCTTTAAGCAAACCTAAAGTATTTTCAACTACCAAATTATCATAATTATTTAAAGTTTTCTTAAAATCATCATTTAACCACTTATCAATAGCAACATTATTATCTTCATCTTTTTCATAACTCATTTCCGTTACGACATCATCAGTTACCATCTTAACTGTCCCATCGGCATTAATAGAGGTAATTCTCCATAATTTATCAGAATAAGAAACATAGTTAAAATCAACACAACTGTTGTTACCTGACAAATAAACTACTCCATCATCACCTTCAACACTAGAACTACAACCAGCATTTACTATTTGCATACGCATATTATTGGCAAAATCATAGAAAGTATAAGAATTTTGACCTGTTACTTTAATTTGAGCACTAAAAGTTTCTTTTGGTTTATCATAATAATAATCTATCCAAAAAATTAATTTACCGGTAAACTTATCTCCCGATTTAAAATTTTCTAGTACATAGATAATATCATCTTGTAACTCACTAACATTACCTTTTTTAATCAAGTCTGAACCAATAAAGAAAGCATATCTAACTGCAGATAAAGGAATAGTTGTTTTTTCTTTATTTATTTCTAATTCGCAACTAACATTAATAGGAACTGGACTAGTATTTTCAACTGTAAATTCATAAGGCGTATTCTCCATTCCAACTTCATCAGTCATAGGAACAGCGTTTTTCATATTAATATCGGCTGTATCATTTGTAAAGTTAAGAGAGATTAAACCTGATTGAATTGTATTTCCCCGTTGATCATTATAATTATATACATAAAAAGCAGCTGAAAAGGAAACTCCAGAAAACATTATAATAGTAAGAATTATCAAAAGAATTTTTAAATTGAAACTTTTCTTTGATTTTTTCAATGGTTCATATTCCATAAAATCATCTCCTATTATTATCTATAATTCATAATATCAAATTTTTTAAATCATTTCAAGTTTATATTCTATAATTTCTTGAATATTTTACTATAATCTGTATTTTCTTTCATTAAATTTTCATGAAGCCCTGTTGCAACTACTTTATTATTATCTAACATAATTACTTGATTTACACATTTTTTGGCAATTATTTCTTTATTCTTCGTGATAATTACAATATTATTATCACTTGTCATTGTTTCTAAAACATCCAATATTTTTAAACTTAAATCGCGACTTAAATAATCAAAAGTTTCATCAAAGAGCATAATAGTTGCTCTTTTTAAAAGAACTCTAATAATTGCTAAAACATATTTTACATCACTATTAATATTCGAAGCATCCGTTAATAAAACCGTATCATATCCATCATCTAACGCCATTATATAATCATGAATACCAAATTCTTTACAAAGCGAAACAATATTTTCAAAATTAGCATCAAAAATACTTAGATTATCACGAATACTAATATTAAAAAACGTCGGACTTTTTCTAACAGAACTTACTATATTTCCTAATAATTTAGCATCAAAACTAGAAATATTAACCCCATCTATTAAAACACTACCTAAATGTTGTCTATTATACCTTAAAAGTAAATCAAAAATACCCGTTTTCCCACTTCCAGATACTCCGGTTATAACAGTAAAATTATTTGAAGGAATTAAAAATGAAACATTATTTAAAATTGGGTCTTTTTTATTACCATATAAAACATTTTTAAATTCAATTTGTCCACTTATTTTTTCTTCTTGAATTTCTCCATAATTATTATTAGCATATTGAAATAACTTATGAATTCTAATTCTTGCAACTTGAACATTAATGTTACTTTCAAAAAGCGTTATAACTGATGTAAACAATGTGTTAAGTTTAGTATAATAAGTGTAAATAATTGTCAAAATACCAATTGTCATTTGTCCTGATGCAATATATTTAATTCCTATCATTAAAGCAATAAACTGAAAAACATCAATTAAACCTAAAGATACCTGTTTCAAATTATATTTATCAATATTTAATTTATCATTCCATTTCAAATAATCCGAAACAGTATTCATACTTCTTTCTTTAACAACATTAAAAATATTAAAACCTTTTATTTCCTTTACTGATAGTAACAATTCTTGAAATAGACTAATTCTTTTATCATGACGATTTTTTCTTTCTCGATTAGTTCTTGCTATGGCTCCATTAAAATATAACAAAATAAATAAAACTACTAAACAAACAACTAAAGTAATATAACCTAGTACTAAACTAATAGTAAAGAAATAAATAACTATATAAATAGCCTCTAATATTTCTACTATTCTAATAACCATTGTCGCATAATAATCACTTAAAGTTTCAAAATCTTCACTCATTATATTACTATACTCAGACAAACTAAACCTAGATAAACTATATAAAGAATTATTACAAGTTTTAGCCAAACCTAAATTTAAATACGTTTTATACAAATTAGAATATAATTTATAATAAGTAATCTGATTAATAACTTCGGATATCCTATACAAAAATGTAAAAACAAAAAACATAATAATCATTTGATAAGCAATATTAAAATGACCTAAAGCAATTTCATCTATTCCATAACTATAATATATAGGAATAATTAAAAGAAAAACTCTTAAGAATAAACTACTAATAAATTTTATAATAAAATATTTTTTATTTTTTAATAATACCTCTTTATTCTCTTTCTTTGACACAAGGCACCTACTATTCTGCTACTTGATTTTGATTAACAGTCCA
>CANRGW010000117.1 GCA_947630205.1 uncultured Bacilli bacterium | reverse complement strand
CTCAAACTATTGCTAATATGTATTTGGCTTTAGATAATAATTTGACGATTATTCCAGTTATAAATAAAATTGATTTACCAAGTGCTGATATAAAAAAATGTAAGCAAGAATTAAAAGATACTTTTGGTTTTCAAGAAGAAGAAATTCTTTTAACAAGTGCGAAAACAGGGGAAGGGGTTAAAGAATTAGTTGAAGCGATTATTGAAAGAATTGAACCTCCTAAAGGCGATAATGAAAAACCTTTAAAAGCCTTAATTTTTGATAGTTTATATGATAGTTATCGTGGTGTTTTAACCCTTGCAAGAATTTTTGATGGAGAACTTAAAATAGGTGATGAAATTAAATTCATGGAAACAGGTTCTACTTATTTAGTAACTGAGTTATTTGTTTATAATCCTAATTTTCTAAAAGTTTCTTGTCTTAAAAGTGGGGAAGTTGGTTATATTGTTGCTTCTATTAAAACTATTGAAGATATAAAAGTAGGAGATACGATTACACTTTCCAAAAATCCTTGTAAAGAAGCCTTACCTGGTTATAAGCCTATGCAACAAGTTGTTTTTACAGGACTTTATCCAACCGAAACTAATAAATATAATGATTTAAGAGAGGCTTTATTAAAACTTAAATTGAATGATGCTAGTTTAACTTTTGAACCAGAAACAAGTGAAGCCTTAGGCTTTGGCTTTCGATGTGGCTTTTTAGGTCTTTTACATATGGACGTTGTTGAAGAACGTTTAGAAAGAGAATTTAATTTAAATTTAATTGCAACTTCACCATCCGTTGTCTATGAAGTTTTACTTACAGATGGCAAAATTATGAAAATAGACTCTCCGGAAAAGTTACCTGATATAACTAAGATTAAAACAATAAGTGAACCATACATTTTAACAAATATTTTTACTCCAAGTGAATATATTGGTTCTTTAATGGAATTATGTCAAAATAAAAGAGGTAATTATAAATCAATTGAATACTTAACTCCTGAACGGGCTATTTTACATTATGAATTACCTTTATCCGAAATTGTCTATGATTTTTTTGATAAATTAAAAAGTATTTCTAAAGGTTATGCTTCCTTTGACTATGAACTTATTGGTTATAAACCAAGTAATTTGGTAAAAATGGATATTTTAGTTAATGGAGTAGTAATTGATGCTATGTCTTCAATTGTTCATAAGGATTTTGCTTATAATCGTGGTAAGGCTGTTGTCAATAATTTAAAAGCCATTATTCCAAGACAAATGTTTGTTGTTCCCATTCAAGCGGCAATTGGTTCTAAAGTAATAGCAAGAGCCGATATTAAGGCTATGCGAAAAGATGTACTTGCTAAATGCTATGGTGGAGATGTATCTAGAAAGAAAAAATTACTAGAAAAACAAAAAGAAGGTAAAAAACGAATGAAAAAAATAGGTAATGTTGAAATACCTCAAGAAGCCTTCTTAACCGTTTTATCTAATGAGGAAATAAATGATTAATTCAGTTTATATCCATATTCCTTTTTGTACAAATATATGCAATTATTGTAATTTTACAAAATTTTATTATCAAAAAAAGCGAGTTAGAGAATATTTAAAGGCTTTAGAAGGAGAAATTACGAAAAGGTATCAAAACGATATCATAAAAACTATTTATATAGGTGGAGGAACGCCTAGTTCTTTAGATATAGAAGAATTGGAAACATTATTAAAATTAACTAAAATATTTAAATTTAAGGAAGATTTTGAGTTCACGATTGAAGTTAATCCAGAGTCTTTAACCAAGGAAAAAATTCTTTTATTTAAAAAATATCAGGTAAATAGAATAAGTATGGGAGTAGAAACAACTAATGTGAAATATTTAAAGTATTTAGGACGAAATCATGATTTTTCTTTAGTTAAAGAGAAAATAAAATTATTAAAAGATTTAGGATTTACTAATATTAATGTGGATTTGATTTATGCCTTGGAAGAAGAAACTTTAGAAGAACTAGCAACAGATATAGATAATTTATTAAGTTTAGAAGTTCCTCATATTTCTACTTATTCTTTGCAGATAGAAGAACACACTAAGTTGTATATAGATAAAGTTAAAAATATTGATGAAGACTTGGATTTTAAAATGTATGAATTGATATGTCAAAAATTAAAGAAACGAGGTTTTGAGCATTATGAAATAAGTAATTTTGCTTATCCGAATTTTGAAGCCAAACATAATTTAGTTTATTGGAATAATGATTATTATTATGGGTTTGGTTTAAGTGCTGCAAGTTATATTCCAAGTTTAAGATTTACAAATACTTCTTCTTTTTCTAAATATTTAAAAGGTGAATATGTAAATGATCAAGAAGAATTAACTAAAAAAGATATTCTTTCTTATGCTTTAATCTTGGGTTTTCGGAAAATTAAAGGAATTAATAAAAAAAATTTTCAAGAAAAATATGGGGTTAATATTCTTGACTTATATAATGTCAAGGATTTAATAAAAGAAAAAAAATTAATTGATGATGGTAGCAATATTTATGTTAGTTATGATAAAATATATATAGAAAATGATATTTTAATTAATTTTGTAGGAGAGTAGTAATAATGGAAAAAGTAGATTATTTTAAAAAAGAATTGAATTATATTAAAAATCCTAAAATAAGAAATAGTTGTAAAACAATGATTGAATTACTTCCTGATTATTTTTTTGAAATACCAGCCTCATCAACTGGCAAGTATCATCCTGAATTTACTTTAGGAACAGCAGGTTTAGTTCGTCATGTTAAAGCAGCCGTGATTATAGCAAGGGATTTATTAGAAAATCCAGCAATAGGAGATAAGTATACAAGAGATGAAAAAGATTTAATGCTTATGGCTTTAATTTTGCATGATGGTTTAAAGAGTGGTTTAACTCATAATCGATATACTCAGTTTGATCATCCAACTTTAATTAAGAATTATATAATGGATAATAAAGATAAGTTGGAATTAACTGATGCTGAATTAAAGTTTGTTGGTAAAGTAATAGAGTCGCATATGGGTCCATGGAACAAGGATTATAATGGAAATGAAGTTTTACCAGTTCCTAAAACTAAGTATGAAAACTTTGTTCATATGTGTGATTATTTAGCAAGTAGAAAATATTTAAATATTAAATTTGATAATAATAATGAAATAATAGAATAAAAAGGAATTTGTATGAATGGTGAAAATAATAATCAAAATTTAAATAATTTTGAACCTAATTTAAATATAAATAATATGGAAAATCCTAATCAACCTGTTACACCTAATAATAATTTAAATAACAATTTTAATAATAGTATAAATAACAATTCAACTAATGGTTTTAATAATAATTTAAATGGTAATTTGA
>CANRGW010000116.1 GCA_947630205.1 uncultured Bacilli bacterium | reverse complement strand
TCTCTTTCAATATAGTAAGAGGAGAAAATCTCTCTATACTTACCATTGAAGCAATAGAACTTACTAATACTAGTGAAAGTCCAATTCCAAGTAATTCTAGTAAAACTTTAATATCTACTACAGCATCGATAGTATCATAAGCTTGAACAACGGGCATACCTTTACCATGCATTTCGCCATTCATTTTTCTTCCACCAAAATTTTTATTTATTTCTTCACTTTTTTCATTACTACTATTTATTTCACTAGCAAGTAAAGAATTACTAACTTCTTTAGAACTTACTGCTCCAATTCCTGCACCAAGTATAAGCGCAACTAAGGAAACAATTACAAGTTCAAAAACAAATTGCATCGTTAATTTTAACTTACTAATACCAATTGTTCTTAAAACTCCTATTTCATATTTTCTTTCACGAATATTTATCATATTAATTACAAATAAAACAATTCCTCCAATAATAAGTGTAATTACTAAGAATGTAGTTGCAAAAGAATTAATATTTTTAATACTTGAAACACCACTTGTTGCTATTTCTTCATTCGTTTGTAATATAAAGTTTTCATCTAAACCTTTTTCATAAAATTCTGTTTGAAGTTTTTCAACGTCATCATAAGAACTTATAATAAAAGTAGGATAAATTGATGCTTTTAAATTTTCGTTTCCACTAGTAAGATTTAAAACAGCATTAGCATTTGTTATTATCGTATTTACAGAATTAGAAAACATTGACATTTCCTCTCCATCAGCAGCATTTTCTTTAAAAATACCAATAATTTCAAATTCATAAATATTTCCATCTTCATCTTCTAGTTTTATTTTATCATTTAATTTTAAATTATTAAACGTAGCAAGTTCTTCATTGATAAATACATAATTGCCATCAAAGGCTATATTCCAAGCATTATCATTTATTTCACTCATTGTATAAGTACCACTTATAAATTCACTCATAGCATCTAAAGAACTATAACCTGTTAAGGTAAAATCAGTAGATGACATATTATTTCCTTTTCCATGTCCAAATCCATTTGGCATATTATTATTTGACTCAATTTCTGCTTTTTCAATACTATTTCCATTTAAGCCAACACCATAAGTATAATAGTAACTTTCTATATATTTACTATCAGCAAAAGACTCAACATCACTAACTGTATAACTTGCAATATTATCAAATTTTTCTCTTGCACTTTCTCTTCCTTCTTCATCACTGGGATTAAAATCTTTCATCATATTAGCCCTATCAAAGCCAATTGTTACTTCTTTCTCATAAGCACTTTTATAAGAATTTATCAAATCAACTGCTGTGTTTTTAATAGCAAGTGTTATGGTACAAGCACAAGCAATAATCAAAATAATTATCCCTATTAAAATATTCCTTCCTTTATTTCTTTTAATTGAAATCCATGCATTTTTTAAAATAAACATAATCTTCCTCCTTGTAACAATATCATTTTATTATTAAATTATTAAAGAAACATTAAAAAACATTAACTTTTTTTGTTAATGTTCATTGATTTTAAATTTAACTTCAAAAGTTGTATAGCCATCTTTTGAATATGCTCTAATTTTACCATTATGGGCTAGTACAATATTTTTAGCAATAGATAAACCTAATCCATATTTACCACTTTTTCTATTATGACTTTTATCATTTCTATAAAATCTTTCAAATATTTTTTCTAATTCTTCTGTTGGAATAGGATCTCCTTTATTAATAATTTCTAATTTTATTTCTGTTTTAGTATTTGTTAAATTTATTCTAATTTTACTATTTTCTATACCATAACTTATAGCATTATCAATTAAAATAGATAATAATTCATCTAGACTCTCTTTATGACAAAGAAAATAAATCTTTTCTGTTATATCTGTTTCTATCGTAATATTTTTTTCATATGCTAAACTTTCAAATGTTAAAGCATTTTTTTCCACAATCATAGAAAGATTATTTTTATTAAAATTTTCTTTTTTAAGATACTCTGATTTAGATAAATCTAATAATTTAGTTATTAAATTATTCATTCTATCAGTTTCATTTTTTAAATTATTAATCCATTTTTCATTTTTCTTATTTATATCTAAACAATCTATATTAGCCATCATAACAGAAAGTGGTGTTTTAAGTTCATGAGAAGCATTAGCAACAAATTCTTTTTCTCTATAAAAACTCATTACAACAGGTTTAGTAATCCATTCTGTTATTTTTTTAGAAATTAGATAAATAATTATTTCTAAAGTTAGTAATAAAACTATTGATGTTATTAAATTCTTAAGAAGCATATTTTTAGTATTTTGAATATTTATAATAGTTAAAGAATTATTGTTATCAAAATTATAAGCATAATTTTCTAAATACAAGCAATCTATTTTTATTTTACTTGTATTATTACTTTCAATAATTTTTTGGGCTTCTGTTATTATTTCATCATTAATACTATTATCACTATGACTAATTTTATCAATAATATCATTATTTTCATTTAATATAAAAGTATATATTTCATAATCCATAACTTTTCGATTACGAAGTTCCTCATCATTTATTAGTTTTTTTTCTTTATCTAAAGGTCTATGTTTAATAGTTGTAATATTTTGCATTCTTGTTAAATTAGTCTGTATTCCTATATATTCTCTATGATATATTTGAAAATTAAAAATGATAGTAAAAATAATTGCAAATAGAGAAATAATACCAAAAATGGTAAAAAATGTTTTTTTATGTAAATTTTCCATTTTACTTACCCCTCCATTTTATAACCTAAATTACGAACAGCTTTAATATTTACTTTTGAACCTATTATTTTTATTTTCTTTCTTAAAAAAGATAAATACGCTTCTAAATTATTAGACTCAAAATCATTGTCAATTCCCCATACTTTATCATAAATTTGTTCTTTAGATATAATTTGTTCTCTATTATTCATAAAATATTCTAGTAATAAAAATTCTCTATAAGGAATATTAATTGTTTCCTTGGTAGTTGTACAAGTTAAAATAGATGTTCTAATATTTAAAGATAAATCTTGATATTCTAAGATATCTTTAATTTTATTATTTTTATTTCGTAACTGAGCATTTACTCTAGCAATTAATTCTTCAATATGAAATGGCTTAGTTACATAATCATCAGCCCCTGTTTCAAAACATGATAATTTATCATCTAATCCAGATTTAGCAGTAAGCATAATTATTTTAGCATTTATATCATTTTCTTTTAGTTCTTCTAAGATTGTTAAACCATTTGTTTTAGGAAGCATAATATCAAGAATTATTAAATCGTATATATTGGTCATTGCATTATATAAACCATCTTCCCCATCAAAACATATATCAACTTCATATTTTTCCTGACGAAGTTTAGTTGCAATGATATCAGCAAGAGTTTCTTCATCTTCTACCACTAAAATTCTCATTTTTCCACCTCCACTTAATTTTTATTTATATAGATAATATTTCTTTTCATAATATAAAAATATATGATAAAAGTTAAAGAAACATTAAAAATTAATAAAATTCTTATAATTAATTATAACATATAAAAAAGATGGTTCTTAAACATTAAGGGGTGATGAAGTAAAATTCATCACTTCTTTTTTAGACAAAAAAATAGACATAAACAACA
>CANRGW010000115.1 GCA_947630205.1 uncultured Bacilli bacterium | reverse complement strand
TCGGAGCAACTGGTGCTACCGGCGATATTGGACCAGTCGGACCAATAGGTCCAGTACCCGTTGCTCCTGTTGCACCTGTTGGAAGAATAGCAAACACTACTCGAGGACAGCATTTTTCAGGACGAACCCCGCCGCAGTTATTGTTCCAACCAAAATTATTTTCAGTATTCATTTTTACCTCCTATATTATTTTATAAACTTTCCAACTTCCTAACAATTATACTAAACTAGATTTAACTAAAATTCCAAATAAACTTTACCATTTCCTCCAAAAAATTCCTTTTAAAGTATGTTATAATAAAATTCAATTCAAATTGCTACCGGAAGTTTACAAAAAGATACTAATTATCGGTAGTGCAACCAATAGTTTTTTTCATATAATTTTCGTGGAGGTGAAAAAATGCGCTTTTGTGATAAGTTGCCAAAATTAAGAAAAGAAAATAATATAACCCAAGAACAATTAGCTGATAGACTTGGCATATCAAGACAAGCCGTTTCCAAATGGGAGTCAGGCCTATCTATCCCTGACATGGACAAAATGATACAGTTATGCAATGTCCTAAATTGTACCTTAGAAGATTTATTAGATGATGGAGTGATAAATTCTTCCAAATCAGAAAACACCAAATCAAGTTTTACTAATTACTTTCAAGATTTCCTAAAATACATTTCCAAAGTTTACAACATGTTTTGCAGTATGAAACTTCGCGAAAAACTAAAATGCCTACTAGAAATGTTCCTTATTTTTGGAATACAATACTTACTTGGACTAATCATATTTACTCTCTTTGATAGTTTTTTATTTAGAATATTTAATTATATTCCCGAATTTGGTCCTTACCTTAAACTCTTTTTTGACAATATCATTATAATTGCTTTAATTATTTTAGGTCTCATAATTTTTTTCCATTTATTTAAAATACGTTATCTAGATTATTACCTTTTAATTGAAGACCAAACAATAACCGAAAAAGTTATCGAACCACCAATCGCTGACCAAGAACCACCCCAAAAAGAAACTTTAAAAAAAGAATTTATTCCAGAAACACGCAAAGAAAAAATCATTATCAGAGACCCCAAACATTCTACATTTTCTTTCTTTGAATTTCTTTCCAAAATCTTTCTCTTCCTAGTAAAAATCTTTTCAACTTGTCTTTTAGCCATTATAATTGCTTTCTTTATTTTCTTCTTGATAATATTTTTCATTGCATTATGGCATATTGGCTATGGTTCAATTTTCCTTTTCCTTGCTTTATCTATTTTAGGAATTTTATTGTTTACTTATCTTTTCATTGAACTTCTTTATAATTTTATTACATCATTGAAACAACACTTAAAAAGAATATTCCTTTTAGGCATATTAAGTTTAGTTATTTTTAGTTTTGGAACAGGTTTTGCAATTACCACTTACTTAAATTTTTCTGATTATAACATTACCGAATATACTACAGTTAAAGAAATTACTATTCCAATGGAAGATAATTTAATGCTTACAGATGATAGTTATGGTAGATTAAACTTTAAATATGAAATAGATGATAGCAGAGACAATATTGCAATAAAAGTAGAGTCTTATGGAGAATTTAAAATAGATTTTAAAGAATATATTGAAAGTTGTAATTACAACAATTACCTTAATGGATATCTTCTTTTTTCTAGAAATCCAATAAATTTATACAAAGAATTGGTTAACAACTTAAAAAATAAAAAGAACGTTCCTGAATTTTTTAATTTGTTAGATGATGATTTGACTGTATATAATGTAACCATAACCCTTTCAAATAAAAATTACCAAAAATTAAAAGAGAATAGAGCCAATTATTTTATAGATTTACAAAAAGAACATGAAAAATATGTAGAAGAATAGGACTTATTTATAAGATGTATATAAAGTTATTGCTAAGAAATTACATACTATGTTATCTAGAAATTATATGTATTTAGCCTTGTTTCTTTAAAAGAGAAGCAAGGTTTTTAAAGCATTTATATTTTTCTTCTAATAAAGGAAAATGCCTCTAGTTTATGATATAATATATATTGTATGGAGGTGTTTATATGTATGATGTTATAATTGTTGGAGCAGGTCCAGCCGGTTTGTTTGCCGCTTATGAACTTATTAAAAAGCAAAGTGACTTGAAAGTATTATTAATTGATCAAGGAAAGTTTGCTAATTCAAGAGTTTGTTCTATGAATAAATATGGTACTAAATGTTTGAATTGTAATCCTTGTCAAATTTTATCGGGTTATGGAGGAGCTGGGACTTTTTCGGATGGTAAACTTAATTTTGTTCCTAAACTAGGTAAAAGTGATTTATATAAGTATATGTCAAGTGATGAAGCCGAAGATTTACTAATTGATACAGAAAATATTTTTAATAAGTTTGGTATGGATAGTGATATTTATCCTTCTAATATGGAAGAAGCATTAAAGATTAAAAAAGAAGTTAGTAAACAAGGTGCTAAGTTATTAGTTATCAAACAAAAACATTTAGGAAGTGATAAATTACCTGGTTATATTCAAAATTTCACGAATTATTTAAAAGATAATGGTGTGCAAATGCTAGATAGTTGTGAAGTTTTAGATATTAATAAAGAAAATGATAAAAACATTGTTATATGCAAAAAAAATCGTAGAACTGTTAACTACGAAGCGAAATATGTAATTGTTGCTCCCGGAAGAACAGGGGCTAAATGGATACAATCGCTTGCTGATAAATATAAAATACCTTATCTTTCTCAAAGTATTGAAATTGGAGTTCGAGTAGAAGTTAGGAAAGAACTTTTAGAAGATTTATGTAACGTTATTTATGACCCCTCTATCTTTATAAAAACTAAAACTTATGGTGATGAAATTAGAACATTTTGTACTAATCCCGGTGGTTATGTTACTAAAGAAAATTATTATGGTTATATCTGTGTAAATGGTCATGCTTTAAAAGAAACTAAGTCTAATAACTCTAACTTTGCTTTTATTAGTAAAGTTAATTTAACCGAACCAGTTACAAATACAAGAGAATATGGAGAATCAATTGCCAGAATTGCAAATGTTTTGGGAGATTCTAAACCAATTATTCAAACTCTAGGAGATTTAAAAAAATTTAGAAGAACCAGAATGAGTAGATTAGAAAAACAATTTATAACTCCAACTTTAAAGGATTGTGTTCCAGGAGATTTAGCCTTAGTTATGCCTCATCGAATTATTACAAATATTTTAGATGGCTTAGAAGCGTTAGATAAAATAATTCCAGGAGTTAATAATGATGAAACCTTATTATATGGACCTGAAATAAAATTCTTTAGTAATGAAATTGAAACGGATAATAAGTTTAAAGCCCATGACATGAATATTTACTTTATTGGAGATGGAGCAGGTAAAGCCGGGAATATTGTGATTGCTGCAGCCACGGGACTTGTTGCAAGCAGAGATATTTTAGAACATATTAAGAATAATAAAAAAACTAAAGTTACGAACTAATAAATTTTTGGTTTATTAGTTTTTTAACGTTAAATATGTCAATCTTAAAAAAATAGTTTAATTATTTTCCTTTTTTGTGTTATCATAATAGTAAGGAAGTGTGTATGAGAACTAAAAAAAGAAAAAAGTTAAAAATTCGGAATTGTTTAATTTTCATTATAGTAATAGGATTAATCGTTGCAGGAGTTTTTCTACTTAAAAA
>CANRGW010000114.1 GCA_947630205.1 uncultured Bacilli bacterium | reverse complement strand
CACAAGCCCAAATTAGTAGGATTAAATTAAAATCTTTAAATAAATTAAGGCGTATTTTAAACACAAAGGAGTTAAAATGATATTTAAAAAAAAATCTAACAATTTTAATTATAGTAAATTTTTACAAGAAATTTCTATATCTGCAAAAAGAAATCATATTTTAAAAGATTCGGAAGTATTTGATTATTTTTTAAAGAATATTGATAAAAAAAAGTATTCAATAAGTCTTTCGATACAATCACAAGAAGGATTTATAAGTAGTTATAATTGGGAACTATGCATAATTGATAAAAAAAGCAGAGATGTAATAGTTAATAGTAAATATATGGAAGAGTATTTATTATATAAGTCTTTGTACGATATTATGAAAGGAGATAAAAATGAGAAAATATAAAGATTTAATAAAGGAATTTATAGATAAACAAGATAGAATAATTCAAGATTTAATGCAATTAAATAGAGATGAGCTTAAGGAAGTAAGAAATCTTGTTTATGAATTTAGAAGATATGTAGAGAAAAAAGAAACAAGAGATGGCAACAATGATGAACAATGATGCTATAAGAGGATATATTGTATTAGCTTTACAAGATTTAGGTTGTGAAGATATTATAGAAGAATTTTTAAATACATTACAAGTTGAATTTGATACAATAACAACTTTAGAGGCTGAACAATATTACTGTAGCAATATTTGGAAGAATAAAAAGTAAAGCTTAAAATAACCGAAATTAGAAGGAGAATAAAAATGTTTAATAAACCTAGTAAATTAGAAAAATTATTAGAAATAACCAACATAACCGATGATGAATTAGCTAAACTGGATTATAAGCAAAAAAGTGCTTATTATAAAGCAAAATGTCAAATTGGTAATCTTGTTTTTAAATCAAGAGATGAAAATGGTAAAGGTTTAACTTATAAAAAAAATAAAGATAAAAAAAAATAATGAAGAAGGAGTTTAAATGAAAAGAAATCAAGTTGGGGACTTGGTTGATAATAAAAACAAAATAGGTTTTTCAAGATGGATTCTTAGCTACAAAGAATATTCAAAAGAATTAATTAATTATAGAGAAGATTTTGATAAAATAGAGGCTGATTTTAATAATCGTGAAGATAATTTAAAAAAAGAAATAACTAAATTAAATAACCTGTTAGAAGAAAAGAAAGAAGAATTGGCTAAATCAGTTGAAAATGTCATTTTTAAAAGTAAAAAAATACAAGAGTTAGAAGATATTAATAACAAACTTATTACGGATTATCAAGCTATTAATTCTTTGCTTGAAGAATCTAATTCAACCAATATAAAATTAAAAGAAGAAATTTCAACAAAAAATAATCTAATTTCAAAATATTTAAAAGATAATGAAAAATTAAAAAAAGAACTTAAAGATTTCAAAAAAGAATTTGTTAAGCAATCTCAAACGATTTTAGATAATACGAATAGTTTAAACAGTAGGAACAAAGAAATTGAAAAATTACATAAAGAGTTGTCGGATCAAGTTCTTGAAATCGAAAGGTTAAAAGGTGCTAATAAACAATTGATTGAGAATAAACCTAAAAAAAGTCGTAAGGCTTATTTAACTAATCAAAAAGTAGTTGAAAAGGTGAAAGCATGAATAAAAATTTAGTTAAATATATAATTGCTTTAATTCTAATATTTATTGTGGTTTTAGCAATTTTATGGAAGTAGGAGGAAGAAATGACAAAAAATAACTTGGTAAATTTAAATGATCATTTATTTTCGGAATTGGAACGATTAGGGGATGAAGATTTAAAAGGTGATGATCTTAAAGATGAATTAGAGCGTGCAAAAGCCTTATCAGATGTAAGTGAAAAGATAATTAATAATGCAAGTTTGATGCTTAAGGCAGTCCATGAGCAAAATGAATACGGAAGTTTTCCTAAAGATGTTCCAAAATTATTATTAGGAGCTAATCAAAATGAAGAGAGAGTGGAATCAAGAACTAGATAACTATTTAAAAACAATTTATAAAAATAAATCTGATCAGGAAATTACAAATCTTATAAATGATAATTTCAATACTTGCTTTACTAAATCAGCAATAAATAGTAGAAAACGAAAATTAAAGTTAATTTCAGATACTAAACATATTCCAAAGTTTTCTAAAGAAATAATTGCTTATATCAAAGAAAATCATAAAGGAAAATCTACAATTGAATTATCAGATGAAGTTAATAAAATTTTTGGAATTGATTCCAATCCCAATAGTATTCAAAATTTAAAAACTAGAATTAAAAGAAAAGATGGCTTTATTTTCGAGCCAGCTCGCAATGATGGATATATCAAAAAAGGTAACATTCCAATGAATAAAGGGAAAAAATGGGATGATTATTTATCTAAAGAAAAACAAGAAAAATGTAGAAAAACAACATATAAAAAAGGAAATAAATCATCAAATGCAGTAGATATAGGAACAGAAAGAATGAGATATTCTGGCAAGCCAAACGATACTGGCTATTTATGTGTAAAAGTATGTGATGGGAAAGGTAATAAAAATTGGATTCCTAAACATCAAATAATTTATGAAAAACATTATGGTAAAATACCTCCTAAGCATAAGGTAATATTTGCTGATGGTAATAGATTTAACTTTAATCCAGAAAATTTAATTTTAGTTTCTAATGCAGAAGAACTTATTATGAATCAGAGACATTTAAGATTTGAAGATAAAGAATTAACTAAATCAGCTTCAGTAGTAGCAAAGGTAATAGATAAAACTAATAAAATAAAAATGAAAAATTAGATTAGGATATACGAAAATTATGAGTGCTAAAAAAAATTAAGAAATGAAGAGAGGTGACTAACTAATGTTAATAGTATTAGTTGTATTATGTATTTTAGCAATTGGTGTTGCAGTTATTACTTGGGCAAAAGATACAGTTATAACTTTTCTAATCTCAATAAGTTGTGCAATAATTTCATGCATAATATCATTAATTGTAATACTTATATGTATTTTTGGCTGGTGGGATATGGTAACTATTGATGATAAAATTAAACTTTGTCAAGAAGAAAATAAAAATATAGAAGTAGAAATAACAACGATAGTAAATAATTTTCAAGGGTATGAAAAAGAAATAATTGAAAATGTTGCTGATATTGAAGTCTTATTGATTAAAATTCCTGAATTAAAATCAAGTGAATTAGTAAATAAACAAATTGACCTATACATAAAAAATAATGACAAAATCAAAGAATTAAAGGAAAGAAAAATTGATACTAAAGCTGTTAAATGGTTATTATATTTCGGAAAGTAGGTGTTATAGATGAATTTATGGATTAGAAGCCAAGACAAAGTACAATTATTAAATGCTGTCGGTTTTTATTATGATTATCAACAAGAAAAACACCATATAACTTGCCTTACTAAAGAGCATGATTATTATTGGATTGGAGTTTATAAATCCAAAAAAAGAGCATTAGAGGTATTAGATGACATAAACAATATAAAGTATTACAAATATATGGCTAGTTTAGATATAAAAATTTTTGCAACAATTATCGAAAAAAAATATTCACCACAAGAACAACAATTATTATTTAAACAAATGAATACTTATGAGATGCCAAAGGAGTAAGAAAGGAGTTTATTTGGGTGGTTAGATGAATAAAGAAGAAATTGAAAAAGCATTTAAAGTATTAGAATCGCATTTCAGCGGCAAATTTCAAGAAGGA
>CANRGW010000113.1 GCA_947630205.1 uncultured Bacilli bacterium | reverse complement strand
CAACACGAAGTCAAAATGAAAAACTACTTAGCTACCAACTAAAACTATAAAATATAGGGTTAACTATAATGATATAGGAGTTTTTCTATATCATTATAACATAGAATTAAAATAAAAGGAAGGTGTTAGAATGAAAAATGAAGTAATAAAAAGAGTAGCATTGTATATAAGAGTTTCAACTGATAGACAAGCAAAAGAAGGAGACTCGCTCGAGGCTCAAGAAAATGCTCTAACCAAATATTCTCAAGAACATAATTACGTTATTGTAGATAAATACATAGATGGTGGTGAATCGGGGCAAAAGATTAAAAGAACTAATTTGCAACGAATGCTAGAAGACATTAAATTAGGTAAAATAGATTTAATTATCATGACTAAACTGGACCGTTGGTTTAGAAGTATTGGAGATTTTTATAAGGTATTGGAAATAATAAAAAAATACAACGTTGGTTGGAAAACAATTTGGGAAGATTATGATACTACAACAGCAAGTGGAGAATTTTGGCTTAACATAAGTCTTTCTATGGGGCAATTAGAAGCTAAACGTACTAGTGAAAGAATTAACGAAGTGTTCAATTATAAATATAATATTCAAAAAACTGTTTGTTCTGGAAAAGCACCTTATGGATATAAAATCTCAAACGAAAAAAAATTAATTATAGATGAAGAACAAGCCAAAAATGTAGTTGATCTTTTTGAATATTATAGAAAAACCAACAACTTAAATGAAACAGCGAATTGGTTTAGAATGAATTGTGAAAATAAAAGCACGACCATTATAAAAAAATACTTAAAAAATCCAATTTATATAGGTAAATTTAAAAGAACCAGAACTAATGAAATAATAGAAGGTTTTGCACCAAGAATTATTTCTGATGAATTATGGGAAGATGTACAAAAATTAATCAAAATAAATGTTAAAAACAATCAAGGAAATCCTAAAGCAAGTCATCATAATTCAACACCATATATATTTTCAGGATTATTAATTTGTAAGGATTGTGGACACATTTTATCAGGAAAATGTAATTCCGGTGGAAAGCACTATTATAATTGTAGATATAACTATTTTAAAAAATGTTTAAACAACAAATGCGTAAACGAAAAATGGCTTGAAGAATATCTATTGAAAGAAATAGCAAATATTCTTGAAAAAAGAAAATTTGAAATAATGGAAATTAACTCTAAAAAGAAAAAAATAATAGATAATAGTCAAGTTCTAAAAACAAAGCAAAAAAAATTAGTGGATTTATATTTAAATAATATGATTGATATTGATTATTACAAAGAAGAATATGAAAATATATCATCTCAAATAAAAAAAATAGAAGAACAAAAAAAGAATAATATAAATTTAGATTATTCTTATATAGATGCATTTTTAAAAAATAAATTTATAGATGTTTATAGTAGTTTAGACAATTTAGAAAAAAGAAGATTGTGGTCTGGCATTATAGAAAGCATTGAAATTAAAGGCTATAATTATATTAAAATAAATGTGTATTAAATTATATAATCCCTCCGGTATATTATGAAGTGTAATTGAAGTTATTAACATAGAAACTCTTTTTTTTCTACTATCAAGATTATTTTTACTAATTTTATTCATGACTTTATCACTTATAAAAAGTAAAAAACCACCTGATAAAAAGCCTAAAGAAACAACTAACATTGTATTCATTTTTAAATTACTTGCCATTGCAATAGCAGGAGATAACAAAGACCAAAAAGAAGCAGCAATCATAACTCCAGCGGCTATTCCAAGCATACCATCTAAAAGATTTTTATGAACTTTTTTAAACATAAAAACTAAAGAGGCTCCAAGAGCCGTTATTCCCCAAGTAAAAATCGTGGCTATTAAGGCTTGAATTATTGGATTTAATGCAAAAATAAAATTAGACATAATTTCATACCTCATTACTACCTTATGAAATATCTCTAATTTTGTATAGGCTATTTGAGGATTAACCCTGTACTATAAGATTTATTTTCCAATAACTTATCTAAATCTACTTTCTTATCAAGAAAAATATAATCATATACTCCTTCTATCATTTTAATAGATTTAGAAACTACTTTTTTATAAAGGTCTAAAACATTTTCATTACTAGTAATATTATTATCTAATATATTAAACCACTTATCATGATTTAAATTCAAATAATAAATATCATTATCAAGTTTAAAATGATATGATAAATAACTAACATCTCTAAATAGTCTTTTAGCAAGAAAATTAACTGATAAATAAAAAACTCTTTTAATGCCTAGAACATCATGTCTTAGATATCTAAAAAAACGATACATATGTTTTAAACCATTATAGTAATAATCACCTACATTAGATACATTAAATACTTCTTGAAAACTTGTTTCTAATAAATCCTTAACTTCTTTATTTTCTTTAATTTTAAAACAACCTTTATCATAAACTTTAAATTTCCAATAATCACCTTTTTCTCTTTCACGAATTAAATAATTATCAATATAACTTTCTATCATAAAATGACAATCTTTAGGTGTTACTTTATTCTTAGCATCTTTTCTTGCTAGATAATTTATAAAAGGATGAATAGCACTATCAGCAACATAATGCGTAATTAAACCACTTAAATATAAAAATTGATCCGTATTTTTAGTTACTTTTACTTTTTCAATTAGATTAATTAAATATTCATTCGTTTTACTTTCTTGACATAAACTACCTAATTTTTGAATTTTTTTACTAAGTTTTAAATTACAAAAATTCATATAGAAAAACAAGATATCAAATCCCTTAGAATAAACTAAGTAATCATTTAAATTTTCTAAAGTTATTTTATTTTTAACCCTTTTATCTAAATCTTTATAAACATCTTTCGCAATATAAGTATGAGTCATGGACATTGGCATAAAAACACCTCTATTCTGTTAAAACATCTAAGGCTTTTTGAAGTTGGCTATCATAAGGATTTTCTAAATCACTTGCAGCATAAGTTACTTCATAATCCGGAGCAATTCCTTTTTCATTAACACTATCACCCGTTGGAGTTAACCATTCTTGGAAAGTATATTTTATAGTTGAACCGTTAGATAATTCTTGCGTTCTTTGGACTTTACTCTTTCCAAATGTTGATGTTCCAATTATCTTGGCCTTATTATTTTCCTTTAAAGCAGCTGTTAAAACTTCACTAGCAGATGCAGAACCTCCATTTACAAGAACAGCAATAGGATAAGTTCTTTTTTCTTCCGTTTTATCACTTATCTTTTCTATTTTATCCTTTGTCTTTAATTGATAAACTACTTTACCCTTTTCTAAAAATAGAGATAAAACATCCGTAACTGTTGATAAATAACCACCACTGTTACCACGAACATCAAGAATTAAATAATCAAATTTTTCTTTTTCAAGTTTCTTTAAATCATCTTCAAACTGTTTAGCCGTATTAAGAGCAAAAATATCAATAACTATATAACCTATTTTTTTATCTTTATAAGTAATTATTTCACTATTAACCGAATCGATATCTATATTTTGTCTTTTTACTTTAAAAGTTAATTCTTCATTATCACGTAAAACAACTAGTTCTACTTCTTCTCCCTCTTTTCCTTTAACAATACTACTAACTTCACTTAATTCAAGTTCACTAGTGTCCTTGCCACCTACTTTAATTAAAGTATCTCCTTTTCTAACACCAGCCTTATATGCTGGTCCATCTTCTGTAACACTATAAAATTCTATTTTACCATCTTCATATTGAATAATTTCTGTACCAATTCCAACATATTCTCCTTTTAATTTTTCATTAAAATCCGTTGCTTCTTCTTTATTCATATAAACAGAATAAGGG
>CANRGW010000112.1 GCA_947630205.1 uncultured Bacilli bacterium | reverse complement strand
TTACTTTCCTTGGTATTTATATCACTATACATTAAATTTTTATTCTCATCTTGATAAAAAACAAATTTATCTTTTAATCCCATAATATTTTTATAATCTTTAATAGTATTCAAAATTTTTCCATCTTGATTATATTTTAGTATTTCATTTTCACTTGCTATATATAAATAACCATCTATAATAGAATATAAATAATATTCTCCTTCTTTTTTATCATATCTAGTAGTAGTATTCATTTTTACAATAAGATTGCCATTTTCATTATAAAATACTTCATAAAAAGGTGCAGAAGCAGCCACACATGATACATAAAAATAGTAATTATCATCACTTTTAATCGCTTTACTATCTATCTTACCACAAGGAAAATCTATTATTTTTTCATAATCGCTAACACTTAATAAATTTTCATTTTTTTCCACATCATATATAATATAATCATTAGTACCTCTTGTAAAAGTCTTGGCTAAGTATTTACCATCAAATCTATTGTTATATAAATAATAAGCATCTTCTTCGGAACTTTTTTCTTTAATAGTTGTTAACTCATTATTTAAAAAATTATATAAATCTATTTTAGAAGAATTTTCTAAGAATAAACCTGTTACTTTAGTTAAATCATTACTAAGTAATATTTTATATTTATCATATTCATCGTTTAAATTAATATTTTTTGTTTTTTCAGTATAAATATCATACAACTTAACATTATCATCTTTATATAAAACATATCTTGAAATTAAAGCATCTCCTACTAAAAATTTAGCATCATTTGTTTCAGTTTTTATATTTATTTTCTTGCAATCAGAAGTATCATTATAACAAAGTGTACCATTTTTACTTAAGAAAAATTCTAGAACTTTATCATTTTTGCTTCCATCTTCGTCTTTATTCTCTTGAATATCAGAAATATCTTCTTTAGAATTATTTTTTATTAATTTTAATATACCAAAACTAAAACTAACAACTATAATAATTGCTGCTATTAAAATAATAAACAACTTTTTTTCTTTTTTCATTTTTACCTCTCTTTATTCTTTTGATATTCCTTTACGCAGAAATCTTGAAATTTACAATCAAGACAATCTGGTTTAATAGCCTTACATTTATAACGTCCAAATAAAACTATTTGTTTATGCAATTTATTCCAATTTTCTTTCTTAAAAAGTTTTTTTAATTTTTCTTCAATAAGAATTGGGTCTTGCTGATTAACTAACTTCAACCGATTAGAAACACGCATTACATGTGTATCAACAGGAAAAGAGGGAATATCAAAAAGTTCACCTAAAACAACATTAGCCGTTTTTCTTCCAACTCCATTCATACTTTCCAACTCTTCATGTGTTCGAGGAACTTTACCATCAAAGTTTTTGAGCAAAGATTTAGCAATTATTAAAACATTACTAGCCTTTTTATTATAATTACCAATTGGTTTAATAATCTTTTTGACATCATCAAGTGGTGCATTACTTAATTTTTCTAAAGTATCATATTTTTTAAACAAAACTTCCGTTACTTTATTAACACCTTTATCAGTAGTTTGAGCAGAAAGCATAACCGCAATCAATAATTCATAATCTTTATGATAATTAAGTTCACATTTAGGACTTGGAAATAATTCATCTAAATACTTTTCAATTTGTAATATACTCTTCTTCATCATCCAACCAGTTCCAATCTCCAATATCAATATCACTTACTATATCTGTATCTTTCATAATTTTATCTTTTTCTAGTTCATCAATATTTTTAATTCCTTTAGCACACCAATCAACAATTATCCTATCAATGAATTTTAAATTATAAACTCCTGAGTCTAAAGCAATTTTTAAAGCCTCTTTAATTAAATCATCTGAAACATTATTAGTTTTCCAGCCATCAATTGTCTTAATTTCTAAAGAATTTAAAGGTCTTCCTAATTCATGTTCAACAAAAGATTGAATTTTTTCCTCAGTATTTTCTTTACTTTCAACTTCAAAATTAATCAAAAAAGTACTAATTTTCTCATAAAAATTATCTAAATTAATAACTTCTTCTAAAACATTATTTTCACTCTTTTTTACATCTAAAGTTATATAACCTTTATCCGTTAAAACAGCAACATACCCCATTACTTCCATAATATCCATATTTAAATCTTTGGCTATTTTATCTGGATTAAAATCTAAACTATCTTGTTTATTATATAAATACATTAAAAAAACAAATTCTTCCATCGATAAATCTAATTTTTTAAAAAATTTCAAAATATAAAGAGGGATAACAATATTACCTTCTCCTATTACTTTATTTATTTTCCCTTTCATAATATCACCTATTTTGCATCAACAAGTAAAGAATAAGTATAAGTTACATCTTTTATATCTTCATTTAAATAAATATAAACCTTATAAGTATCCTTGCTTTTACCCGTTATTTTTCCCTCATAAAAAAGATTAGTATCCGAATTTATATCTTTTAAATTACCACTTTTTATTTCTTTATCATTACAAATAATAATATAATCTAAGTTTTCTCTTTCTAAATTATCTGATAATTTATCTTGCAAATTAATTTTAAAACTTGTCGTATTTTTACCTTTATTTTCCATAGTAAAAATATAAGGATAAGTAAGAAGGGCATTTTCTTTATCTAACTTTTTAGTATTTTCTAAAGTAAACTCTTTAGTATCTTCAAAAGTCACCAATAAATTAATATTTTGATATTTGGCTCTTTCAACATAATGCATAACAACATAAGTTATTCCTGCCGAAAAAATACAAATTAAAATTACCCCGATTATTTTTCCAATTAAAGCCTTTTTCTTCATAATATCTCTCCAATTTTTACTTTTTATGAAAATTTTAAACAAAATTATCTATTTCAAATAAATTATACAATAAAAAAAAAAGAATTTCATTATTTTTTGTTAAATTCTGTTTTTTTCTCTTAATTTTTTAATATTTTCATCTTGAATATATTCAGAATAAGGAATTCTTCTATCAACAATTGTTCCATTTTCAAATATTTCAATAATACGATTGGCAGTTGTTTCATTTAATTCATAATCTTGACTAGTAAATAAAATTTCTCCTCGAAAATTATTCATTCCTTTATTTAAAGACGTAATACTCTCTAAATCTAAATGATTAGTTGGTTCATCAAAAATTAAAACATTAGGTTCTTCAAGCATCATTTTTGATAATAAACATCTTGCTTTCTCGCCTCCTGATAAGACATTTACACTTTTAAAAACATCATCACCAGAAAATAACATTCTTCCTAAGAAACTACGCAAAACTTCAACATCATCAATTTTCTTAAATTTAGAAATCCATTCAAGAATATTCTCAGAACCTTTAAAATATTCAGTGTTATCACTTTTAAAATAACTAATACGAGCATTATAACCCCATTTAAATTCTCCAGATGTATACTTTTTTTCTTTCGTTAAAATATCAAATAATAAAGTTTTTTGAATATTAGAACCAAGTATAGCAATTTTATCATCTTTTAAAACCGTAAAAGAAATTTTATTAAGTAATTTTTTACCATTTTCTTCATAAGTTAAATTATTAACACTTAAAACTTCTCTTCCATTTCCTTTTTCAAATTTAAATTCAACAAAAGGATACTTACGTGATGAGGGAACAATCTCTTCAAGTTCAATTTTTTCTAAGATTTTTTTTCTTGATGTTGCTTGTTTACTTTTAGAAGCATTAGCACTAAAACGAGCAATAAATTCTTTTAATTCTTTAATCTTGTCTTCTTTCTTACGGTTTGCTTCTTTAACTTGTTTTAATAATAACTCACTAGACTCTCTCCAAAAATCATAATTTCCAGCATAAAGAGTCATTTTT
>CANRGW010000111.1 GCA_947630205.1 uncultured Bacilli bacterium | reverse complement strand
TCTCTCATATTATATTTTTTATTACTATCTACTATTTTAACAAGTAATCTATCATCATATATTCCACCAAATAATATTCCATTATAATAAAGTAAATATTCTCCCATCATTGATTTGCAAGTAATGGTATCCAATAGATTTAATTGTTCTAATACAAAATATTTATACTCTTTTGTCGTAGCCATATAAATCACACTCCTAAATTATAATTTGCGTTATGAAGCAAAACCATATTTATCTATAAAAAACAAATATATAAGACTTAATACAACTGCAATTATTCCATATAATGCATCTATAATGTCTATAGTATTTAATATAGGTAACAATATTTCATAAATCAAGTTACATACTACAATCAATATTCCAAATATAATAACATATCTATATTTGCTTTCCATAGAAAGCATTAAATAACCAACAAGAGTACACAGCATTAAACTTATTGTAAAATTTGTTATGTGAGAGTTTATTAATTCTGTTATTACATAAATGTTGTCATTAAAACAATTTATCCATCTTAACACAATAAAAATAAAACAAATATGGCTAATAAAGTTATTGTTGTTATTTTCTTAGAATTTCTTATAAACATTTTCTACACATTCCATACAAATTACTATTTATCTAACAAATAAAAATTATAATTTACTTATTTATAAACTTTTTTTCTTTAATCTTTTATTTTAATACCTAATATAGTAGATAAGGAAACTGCTTGATAACTAGTAACAATAACTCCTCTTAAATCTGCTATATTAACCATTATTCCTGAAATATCACAAGTACTAAAATCTATTTTATCTAATTTTGTTTCTCTAAAATCTGCTCTTATTAATTTACAGTCATTAAAAACTAACTTATTTATTTTTTTTAAACCAATAAAATTGCTTTCACTCATATCACAATCATTAAAAATTACTTTATTTAAATTACTTTCTGATAAATTACTATATTTCAGTGTACATTCTTTAAAAGAAACATTTTCCAAATGTGCTTCCAACATATTAGTTCCAATAAATTTAGAATTGATGTATTCATTACTTTTACTTATATATTTTGAATATACTGAATTTGAAAAATCACAATTTATAAATTTACATTCTTCAAAATATATATTAGATAAATCACATTTAGAAAAATCTACATTCTTAAATATACATTGTATATAGTCATTATCAGTTTCTTTAAAAATAATTTTTTCAAATATTTCATTTCTATATTTCATGAATTATCTACCTCTACAAATTACTATTTATTTAATTAATTTACATAAGTTCTATTTTAATAACATCTATTCGAGCCGGATTTGATGCTTCTACATTGCCATTAAATATAACTCTAACTTTATTTCCAACTACATAGAAATCATTTGTCCCATCCGTTGGTCTTGTTATTTTCATAGTAACCTTATCATCTTTTTGGAAAGAATTATTATCATTTAAAACTTCTACTGTAATATAATCTTTTTCTGCAGCAATAATTTTGGCTTCAAATACATATTTTGAATTTTGAAATTCAATTAAATTATTGTTTTTTATATAATTTAGATATTCCACCCCACAACAACTAGAAAAAACTTTTGTAATAAATTCATCTTGATTATTTTTATTGTTATCAACTAAACCAACTACAATTACTTGTTTTTCAGTATCAATGTAATTATAAGCATAATTGATACTATCTTCATGATTATTACTAACAAAATTTATTATTTTATCATTAATATCATTTAAAGAAATTTCTTTAACAGAACAAGCAAATTTTGCTCCCCTCCAAGTCGTAACTGTTTCATTATTATTACAATGATAATGATTTACCAATAGTCCTTTATCCATATATCGTACATAACCATCTTTAAAGTCTTTTCTTATTTTAATAAGTGGACTATTATCAAAAACTTTTGCTTGGAAAGTATCAACGGCAATAATTCCTATCAAAACACCTAAAACAATTAAAGTAATTTTTAAACTTTTTTTCATAAATTCTCCCTTTTTACAAGTTACATTTATTTCACTAAACATTATACCATGAAAATAGCAAACTTTATGTATCGTTTGCTACTCTTTTAATTATTTACTTCTATATCTCCACAATTATTTTCTATTTTTAAGGTAATATCAGATTTGTTATAATTATTCTTAATTTTCACTTTTCCTAAATCGGTTTTGGCATCAATAAATAATTCATTTGTATTACCTATTTCTATATCGCCATAATCATCTTTAATATAAGAGTCTTTTTTTAAATTAATATTATTAAGTTCTATATCTCCACAATTGTTTTCAAGATGAAGATAATTATCTACTGACTTAATTTTTATATCACCATAACTATTTTTTACTGTTGCATCATTTGTATTAGAAACAATAACATCCCCACAATCTTCATTTATAGTTAATATATTAACATTCTCTATTTCTATATCCCCATACTTATTATCTACTTTAACAATATTACCACCAAGTATTTTAACATCTCCACAATCTTCTTCAATATTAATATTAGCATTAAAAAATTCATCAATAGAAATATCACCATAATCATTTTTTATATCAATCTTTCCATCATAGCCTTTTGGTAAATATATTTCTATCTTAGTTGATTTTTGATTAAAACAAAAACCAATACATTTTTTTTCACTTGTTTTAATGTTTAAAGTTTCAAGATTAATTTCAACATCAGTATAATCTTTTTCACCATAAATTACGGCTTTAATATTTTCCGTATCAGATCTTTTTATAAAAATTTCACTTGTCGTAGCATCTATCACAATATTATTAAATTTTTCTTCATAAGTTTTATCTAATATCAATTCATTACTACTTTGTAATCCAATTCTAAAACCTTTAAATTTAAAATCATTTTGAAAAAGACCAATGAAAAATATTGAAAGGACTATCATAATAATAGATAATAAAATAATTAAAGTTATAATCCATTTCTTATTTTTCATCTTTATAACTCCTTAGCATAAATATTAATTTCAATATTTCTTCAAATAAGCCAAATATTACCCATATTATCCAGGTTAAATGCCAAGCCATAGTTTGAAAACTAATAATTAAGTACATAATAGTAAATATTATTGCTGCAACACTTGAAATTTGATTTCTTAATTTATCTGTTTCTGTTTCTATAGAAGTTTTTATTTTTTTATATTTAATACAAACATAGATTATTATACTTGTTGCTATTCCGCAAATAAGTAAAAATATAGCAGATGCAACTATTGGGTTCATATTCATAACAGGAATCGAAATCATTGTCCAGACAATTCCCAAAAAGTATAATACAACACTAACGGCTATTCCTTTGGCTTTTTTGCTTGTTTTTATTCTTTCTTCTTCTAAATCAATAACAAATTCATTATCTTTAGAATTTTCCTTTCCTTTTAATTCAATAAAAAGTTCATCAGGAGTAATACCATATAATTCACATAAAGGAACAACTTTATCAAAATCAGGCATACTTTGATCTGTTTCCCATTTGGAAATTGTTTGTCTTGTAACATTTAGTTTTTCTGCTACTTCTTCTTGAGATAATTTTTTATCTCTTCTTAACTTAAATAATCTTTCGGCTAAATTATTCACTTTTTCACCTCACACTAGAATTATACATTTTATTTTAGTTGCAATCTACCTATTTGAGTTGGAAATTTGTCAACTAAACTTAACATTTTAATAAATATACCATGAAAAAAAGCAAACTATTCCTAGTCTACCTATCTAAATTTTGACTTGTTATTTAATTTTTATTTATTTTTTTTATAAGTTCTTTTTTTCTTTCACAAACAGAAATATTATGAGAACGATTATATAAACTAATCATATTAGCAC
>CANRGW010000110.1 GCA_947630205.1 uncultured Bacilli bacterium | reverse complement strand
TTCCTTTTATTTCCTTATATATCATGCTTTTAATTTATTTTTTTATTTTTTTCATGTTTTTATCCTGGAAAAGTGAACGAAAGCATTGATAATATTTTTAAAATTGTATATAATATTATTAGGTGATAACAGTGAAGTTTATTGAGAATGAATGTTGTGAACTAAAAATTATGTTAACAAAAGACATAAAAAAAGAGATCATTGCTTTTGCAAATACTAATGGTGGAAAGATTTATATTGGTGTTGATGATGATGGTAATGTTATTGGAATAGATAATCCAGATAATAATTTGCAAGCATTAACTGGTACCATTTGAAATTTATTCGAACTTTTAGTTCGATTTTTTTTATATGAAATAATCTATGTATCAAAATCTTGATAAATTTATTATAATTGTTTATACTATTATTAAGTTATATGAAAATAGGTAGAATTAAACCAAAAAACAATTAAAAAATAACATTTTAAAACAAGCGAAAAATATTTTAAAAATTTATATGAATACGGAATTTTAATAATGAAATAAATAATAATTGATAGGGGAATAAGAATGAACATTTTTTTAGAAAAAGTAACTGTTAATAATAAAGAAATTTTATATAGGTTATTACAATATTCACTTTATGAAGAAAGTGCAAATGATTTAAATGAAATGAATGATAATGCAATATTTGAATACAAATATTTTGACAAGTATTTTACTGATTTAGATAGAGATGCTTATTTTATAAAAGAAAAAAATACTAATAAATTATTAGGTTTTGCTATGGTAAATACCTACACGCAAATTGTTAATAATGGTCATAGTATAGCAGAATATATGGTTATTCCAAAATATAGAAGAAATAAAATAGGAACAACGATAGCAATGGAATTATTCAATAAATATAAAGGTAATTGGGAAGTAAGTCCTTCACGTAATAGTAAACAAGCCTATTTATTTTGGAAAAATGTAATTGAAGATTATACTAATAATAACTATGAATTTAAGAAGGGTATTTTTATATTTAAAAGCAAGAATTAAAAATTTATTAATATTAAAACAAGACATTAATGAATTATATTATTATAAATTAAAAAAAAGATTTTACTTTTTAGATTGGAGGTCTATGAAAAAAGTATATATTGTAACAGGTGCAAATGGCTTTTTAGGTAACAATATTATTAGAAAATTAAGTATTCATTCAGAAAATGAAATAAGAGCATTAGTACTTCCTGATGATAAAGTAAAGTCATTAGATAATTTAAAATGTAAAATTTATTATGGCGATGTTACGAAAAAAGATACTTTAAAGGCCATATTTGAAAATTTAAAAGATAAAGAAGTTTATGTAATTCATTGTGCTGCAATAGTATATATAAAAACTAAACATAATAATAGTGTATATAAAGTTAATGTAAATGGAACTAAAAATATTATTGCTAAAGTTTTAGAAGCAAATGCTAAATTGATATATGTAAGCAGTGTTCATGCTATTAATGAAAAGGAAAGTAATGAAGTAATGAGTGAAATTACTGATTTTGATAAAGATAAAGTAGTTGGATTATATGCAAAAACTAAGGCAGAAACAGCAAAATATGTTTTAGAAATGGTTAAAAAGAAAAATTTAAATGCTTGTATTGTTCATCCATCAGGAATAATAGGACCTTATGATTTTGGAAATAGTCATTTAACGCATTTAATTAAGGTAATTGCTAAAGGAAATTTATTTGCTGTTGTTAAAGGTGGTTATGATTTTGTTGAAGTAAGAGATGTTGTAGATGGTATTATAAATGCAGCATCTAAAGAAAATCGGGGAGAGTGTTATATTTTATCTAATCGGTATGTATCGATAAAAGAATTAGCAGATTTAATTTGTGAAACAAGAAATATAAAGAAAATAAAACTAGTTTTGCCAATTTGGGTTGCTAAGTTACTGGCTCCTTTATGTGAAATTTATTATAATTTAAAGAATGAAACACCTTTATTTACAAAATATTCATTATATACCTTATCATCAAATGCTAATTTCACGACTTCAAAGGCTAAGAAAGAATTAGGTTATAAAAATATAGATATAAAAGATACAATTAAAGATACTATAAAATGGTTAGAAGAAAATAAAGAATTAGAGAAATTGAAATAATCATAAAGTAATACTATCAAAAAAATATCAAGAACAACTAATAAATTGTAATTTGATGAGCAAACTCTTTATATAAAGTTTGCTTTTTTATGATATACTAATTTAGTAAGATAAATAGAGTGAATAGAAAAAAATAAATAGTAAATATAGGTGAAATTATGAAAGAAAACAAAAAAGAAAATTTAGTTTGGATTATATTTGTAATTCTTGGGGCTATCTTTTTAATAATAGGCTTAGTTTTATTTAAAAATATTTTTGATTATCAAAATAAAGTAGATACAATTGGAATTATTACTGAAATAACAACCTTTCAAAATGATAATCATGAAGTTTATGTTTCCTATACTGTTGATGGAAAAGAATATAATTCAGAATTAGATGGTTATATTTCAGATTTTTATGAGGGTAAGGAAATAAAGATTTATTATGATAAGAATGATCCAACGGAAATAGGGATGAAATCTTTAGATTTATTATTTTTAATATTTCCTGGAATGGGACTAATTTTTTTCATAATAGGTGTGATAGGAATATTAGTAAAAATTAATAAGAAAAACTTAGAGAAAAAATTAAAAGAAAGAGGAGAGTTAATATATGCCAATTATAATGGAACTGTTTTAAATACTTTATATCGAGTAAATGGTCAAAATCCATATAATATCATTTGTGAATGGTCTGATCCATTAAATAATAAACGTATTTTTAAAAGTAAAAATATTTGGATAAATCCAGCCAAAATAATTGAAGAAAAAAATATAAAACAGTTTCCAGTCTATATCGATAATAACAATAAAAAGAAATATTTTGTTGATGTTGATATTTTGAATGAAAAGATGGGCAATTTAAAATAATAAAAAATATAAATTACATTTAAGCAAATGATAGATACATAGAGTTTGCTTTTTTTATAGCATAATACACAACAAGAAAAATAGTAATTTATAATAGAAAAAAGACAAAATATTCAATGTTAATATGCATTGCTTGAAGCAACGAAGAGTTTAACATATAATCATTAATGAAGGAGAAATTTATTATGTTAAAAGATAATATTAAGACTATTAGGAAATCAAAAGGACTTTCTCAAGAAGAACTAGCTATAAAATTAAATGTCGTTAGACAAACAATTTCCAAATGGGAACAAGGATTGTCTGTTCCTGATGCTGAATTATTAGTTGCATTAGCCTCTCTTTTAGATACATCAGTTAGTACATTACTTGGAGAAAAGATTGAAGAGCAAGAAGGAAAAGCCTTAAAAGAAATAACAGAAAAATTAGAAATAATAAATTTGCAACTAGCACAGAAAAAAGAAACCAAAAGAAAAATTTGGAATGGTTTCTTTATATTTATATGTGTTATTATAATAGTTATTTTCATTGGTCTAGCAATATTAAAAAATACTTATATGGAATGGGATTATAATAATTTAGAATTAGCAATATTAGGTGTTGAAATTCACAGTTTTGTATGGCTTTTTGTGAGAATAGCACCAATAGTTTTTATATGTTCAATTGGAGGAATTTATTTAACAAGGAAAAAATAATAAATTATAAGAAAGATTAGCAAGCAAAATTGATCGTCTTTTTTTCTTGACTTTTTTTAAAATTTATTATACTATTGTATTAAGCAAGCAATACAACGAAAGAAAGGAGTTATTATGAATTTTATATTTGATAATGATAGACCTATATATATTCAATTAGTAGAACAATTACAAATATA
>CANRGW010000109.1 GCA_947630205.1 uncultured Bacilli bacterium | reverse complement strand
ACAGGCTTCGTGGTCGGAGATGTCATAGTTTATAACCGCCACTTTGGCGTTCGCCCAGTCCTTAACCTTTCTTCATCAACAACTCGGTTAGATGGAGACGGCACCAAAGAAAATCCTTACAAAATCATCGCTGGATAAACAGTAATCTAATGTGTTAAAGCATTAGACTTTTTGCATATTGAAAATAAATTAATTTTGTGGTATTATTTTGGCGGTGATTGAAAATGGGTAGTGTGGTTGTTGATACTTTAATTGATTTAATAAAAATTATACCTTTTTTGTTCTTAGCCTTTTTAATTATGGAATATTTAGAACATGGTATTAATAAAAAAAGAAATGTTTTAAAAAATAAAAAAGTAGGACCTTTAGTTGGAAGTATTTTAGGAGTTATTCCTCAATGTGGCTTTTCTGTTGCGGCAACCAATTTATTTGCCAGTCGCGTTATTACAATTGGAACTCTTTTGGCTGTTTACTTATCTACAAGTGATGAAATGTTACCTTTATTAATTACTGGTGGTGCTAATGTTAAAACTATTGTGTTTGTTCTTTTAATAAAAATAATCGTTGCTATAATTTTTGGTTATCTTATAGACTTTTTATTTTTTAAAGAAAAGGAAAAGAATAACTTTTCTATATGTTTAGATGAAGATTGTCATTGTGAAGAAGGTATTTTAAAATCAAGTTTAATTCATACTTTGAAAATTGGTTTCTTTATTTTAATAACAACTTTTGCTTTAAATCTTTTAATTCATTATCTAGGTGAAGATAAAATTGCTAGTATCTTACAGAAAAATAATTTCTTTGGACCTTTTCTTGCTAGTTTAGTTGGTTTAATTCCTAATTGTGCTGCTAGTGTTGTTATTACAGAATTATATCTAAAAGGTGTAATTACAACGGGTATGTTGATTGGTGGTCTTTTAACAGGAGCAGGACTTGGTTTATTAGTACTATTTAAAGTTAATAAAAATAAAAAAGAAAATATCTTAATTTTGCTATCCTTATATATAATAGGAAGTTTGGTTGGTGTCTTAATTGATTTATTTCATATTGTTTTTTAGTCATTAAAAATGACTTTTTTTTATAACTAAAGAGAAATTTTTGTATAACATATATTAGAAATTTTGAGCATTTAATTAAAAGGATAGGAAAAAGTGAAAAAAGCCTTAAAAAATGCTTGACTTTATTGATTAGCCTATGATAGAATACTAGTCGTGTTTGATTGCTTAGATGTGCAAGGTTGTCGACACGCGAGGACGCGTTGTTGGGTTATTTGCGCGGAGCAAGCCTATACCAGATATAGACGAAGGGAGTGACAAGATAATGTCAAAACAAGTAGTTCGCATAAGATTAAAAGCGTATGATCATCGTATACTTGATAATGCTTGTACGAAAATTGTTGAAACTGTTAAAAGGTCAGGGGGAGAAATTAGTGGACCAGTACCACTTCCAACTGAAATTGAAAAGTTTACAATTTTAAGAGCTGTTCATAAATACAAAGATTCACGTGAACAATTTGAAATGAGAACACATAAAAGACTTATTGATATCAAAAATCCAAGTAAGGAAATTATTGATGCTTTAACACATCTTGATTTACCAAGTGGAGTTGACATTGATATTAAACAAAACAAATAAAGGAAAGAGAGGAAATAAAAATGAAAGGAATCTTAGGTAAAAAGATTGGAATGACTCAAGTTTTTACAAAAAGTGGAAAATTAGTTCCTGTAACAGTTGTTGAAATTGAACCAAATGTGGTTACGCAAATTAAAACAATTGAAAAAGATGGATATGAGGCTATTCAACTTGGAAGTTTTACAACAAAAGAAAAAAGTTTGAATAAACCAAAAATGGGTCATTTAAAGAAAGCAGGTTGTGAACCTAAGCGCTTCTTAAAAGAAATAAGGGGAGTAAATATTAGTGAATATGAATTAGGATCTAAAATTGATGCTAGTCTATTCCAAGAAGGAGAAATGGTTGACGTTTCAGGAATTTCTAAAGGTAAGGGGTTCCAAGGTGTTATTAAACGTTATAATCAAACAAGAGGACCTATGGGACATGGTAGTCAATATCATCGTGGAGTAGGTTCAATGGGAACACTTCTTCCAATGCATGTACTAAAAGGAAAGAAGTTACCAGGACATATGGGACATGTTTTAACAACTGTTCAAAATCTTGAAATTGTTAAGATTGATTTAGAAAACAATGTTATGTTAATTAAAGGAAATGTTCCAGGTCCAAAAAATGCTTTAGTTATTGTAAAAACAGCAGTTAAAAATCCTGATAAAGTAAATAAACAAGAAGAATTAATGATTTATGAAGTAGAAACTCCAACTGCGATAGATCCAGAAACTGCAAGTGCAGATCTTGATGTAGATAATAATAGAGAAGAAGCAAAAGAAGAAACTCTTGCAGCAGAAACTAAAGGAGAGGAACTAACACAAGAATAATTTTATCTTGTGTTTCTGAGGAGGATTAAAATGGAAAGAGTTAATGACATTAAATTAAATAAAGAAGTCTTTGGTATTACTCCTAACGATAATGTTTTGCGAGATGCTATTAATGTATGTCGTTCAGGGCTTCGCCAAGGAACTTATAAAGTAAAAACCAGAAGTGAAGTGTCAGGCGGCGGTCGTAAACCTTGGAGACAAAAAGGTACCGGTCGTGCTCGTCAAGGTTCAATTCGTGCTCCACAATGGAGAGGTGGTGGAATTGCCTTAGGACCAGTTCCACGTGATTATAAAATTAAAATGAACCGTAAAGAAAGACAATTGGCTTTAAAATCAGCACTATCTTATAAAAATAAAGATAAAGAAATTATTGTTGTTGATAAGATTGAACTTACAACTCCAAAAACAAAAGAGATGCTAAAACAATTAGAAAGTCTTTCTATAAGTGATAAAAAAGTATTAATAGTTATGAGTGAGTTAACAGAAAATGTTATTCTTGCAAGTCGTAACTTACAAAATATTTTAATTATGGAACCTTATGAATTAAATGTTTTAGATATTGTTAATGCTGATTATCTTCTCGCAACCGTTGACGCTATCAAAGAAATTGAGGAGGCATTAAAATAATGGATACAAAGTATTTAGAAATTATTAAAGCACCTTTAATTACAGAAAAAAGTAGAGATAGAGAGTCTTTAAATCAATATACTTTTAAAGTTTCTCCAAAGGCTACGAAGATTGAAATTAAAGAGGCTGTTGAAAAATTATTTAAAGTTGAAGTAGTTAATGTTCAAACTTTAAATATGAAAGTAAAGAAAAAAAGAGTTGGTCGTTATACAGGACTTAGTAATAGATGCAAAAAAGCAATTGTTACTTTAAAAGCCGGACAAACGATTGAACTTAACTAGAGGAGGGTATTCATGGCTATTAAAAATTTTAAACCCACAACAAATGCTAGACGTAAAATGAGTACTTTAATAAATGAAGAAATTACTAAAAGTACACCGGAAAAAAGTCTAACAGTAACGCTTAAGAAAAATGGTGGCCGTAATAATCAAGGAAGAATTACGGTAAGACATCATGGAGGCGGCGAAAAAAGAAAATATCGTGTTATTGATTTTAAAAGAAATAAATTTGATATTGAAGGACGTGTTGCAAGTATTGAATACGATCCAAACAGAAGTGCTAATATTGCTCTAATCAATTATATTGATGGTGAAAAAAGATATATAATTGCACCACGTGATTTAAAAGTAGGAGATACTATTTTAAGTGGTGAAAATGTTGATATTAAAATAGGTAATGCTTTACCAATCATGAATATTCCAGTTGGTACAGTTATTCATAATATTGAACTTCGTCCAAAGAAAGGTGGAGCTATTGCAAGAAGTGCTGGAGCTAGTGCTCAAATCTTAGGACGTGAAGGTAAATACG
>CANRGW010000108.1 GCA_947630205.1 uncultured Bacilli bacterium | reverse complement strand
GAAGAGCTATGGGTAAAAAATTATTTGTGTATGCTGATGAGACTCATCCACATAAAGCACAAAAACCAGTTCAAATTGAGGTTAAATAGGGAGGATAAAGTATGGCAAAAAGTTATCAAGCTACTGGAAAAAGAAAAAATAGTGTAGCAAAAGTTACTTTAACAAGTGGAAAAGGAAAAATAACAGTTAATGGACGTGATGTTCGTGAATATTTTCCATTTGAAACTCTTGTTATGGATTTAGAACAACCACTAGTATTAACAAATACAAAAGAATTATTTGATGTTGATGCTAAAGTATCTGGTGGTGGATTTAGAGGTCAATCAGGAGCAATTCGTTTAGGAATTACTAGAGCATTATTAGAATATGATGCAACAACAAGTAAAGATAGTGAAAATAGTTTAAGAAAACCTCTTAAAGTAAATGGAATGATTACTCGTGATGCTCGTGTTAAAGAACGTAAGAAATATGGTCTTAAAAAAGCACGTAAGGCTCCACAATTTAGTAAGAGATAGAAAACAATTTCTTTTATGCCTCATAAACATAAGTTTATGGGGTTTTTATTATAGAAAAATATTGAAAAAAATTTACTTATGTGATACAATACAAAAGATTTTTAAGGGGGATGTAAAAATGGCTAAAAGAAGAAAAAGTACATCTTATTATGAAAATTTAATAGATTATGATGACAGTAATAAAAATAAAATTCTATCTAAAGAAGATATTGAACAAGGTGCTTTTTATAAATTAGATGATTATTTAGAAAGAGTTTTTATACCAAGTAGTATTCAATATAGAAGTGTTGATGGAACTTTTGGCGAAGAAAAGAGTTTTATTTATTTTAATAAAATTTCTGAGTTTGGTTTTTCTAAAGTTGAAGCCGAATATGTAGTTGAATATTTGAGAAGAAAAGGAATAGAAGTTATTAGTAGATTTTTTACTTTTGAAAATGATGGTATGACTAAAAGTTATTATTTTGCTAATCAAATTATGACATTAGCATATAATAGTCCTTTAATTGAAAAAAGTCGACAATTAGAACTTTTTGGAAAATATAAAAAAAGTCATGATAAAAAGATTTTAGATGAGTTATTTGTTGGAAATATGCGAATAGTTTATAGTGCTTTAAGAATTTTTGCTGTTAAAAATAAAATAAGTTTTTTAGATTTTTCTTTTGAAGAGTTTGAAGCCGTTGGTTTAGAAGCCTTATCTTTGGCTATTGAAACCTTTGATAGTAAATTAGGTTTTGCTTTTTCATCTTATGCTTATAGAGTTATTTTAAATGCTTATTCAAATCATTTTAGAAATAATAAGAATGATTTAATAGAAAAATTTAATTCGGCAAGACTTATTATAGAAGAAAAATTTGGAGTAACTTTAAAAGAAGATTTTTCTATCTTTGATGATATTTTATCATATATGCTTGAAGAAAAAATGATTAGTTCAAATGATTATGCTAGTACTTATAAGAGTATTCTTTATACTTTAAAAAAATATTATACTTTAGCAGTAACAGAAAATTTTGATTGTTCAATTGAAGAAGTTGATGAAGCAATAGATTATGAAAATTTATTGGCTAAGTTAAATGATAATTTTTTGGAAACACATGGAATTAGAGATATTGAATGGTTGATTTATTCTTTAGGATTAGATGGATTTAGTAAAAAAAGTTATACAGAACTTGCTAAAGAAAGTGGCATAAGTAGGGAAGCCGTTGGTTATAGAATTAAGAGATTAAAAAAACATATTGCAATGTCTGAATATTTTGAGGAAATGGTTGACCCGGAATTAATAAAAAAATATAGAAATTAATGTAAAAGAAAAAGTTGATAGAAATAAATTCTTCAACTTTTTTATCTTTTATAAGTAGAGGCTTTTTGATTAGTCTTAATCGTAATATTTTTACCATCAGAGGTTAAAACAATGTTTTTACCACTACAAACTTGATAATATTTAACACCATAAGTTTTCATTAAATTTTTATTAGTACTACTAGGATATTTGCTACTACAATAACAACAGTTAGGAATAATTGCATATTTTGGTGTTGTTGCCTTAAAGAAGGTACTAGTTAAATCTTCGTAGCCGTGATGTGGCCATTTTAAAACATCAATATCTAAAGTAATACCAAACTTTTGAGCATTTGCTTTAAATTTAGAAGTATTCATATAATTACTTGGAGTATCTCCTGTAAACATTAATTTATTATCACCATATTGAAGAATAAAGACAGAAGAATTAGCATTTTGATAAGTTGTAAATACACCTCTAGTTGGACCAATAAAGTATAGTTTCATTTCTCCAATATCAAGTTCGTCTCCAACTTTAACAATTTTAGGAGTCTTTTTTTGCGATTGAATTTTACTTTTTATATATTTAACATCATCACTTTTACATTGATTTTTAGAAACACAGTTTAAAATATCAACAGAGTAGTACAATTCTGATACTTCAAAATTATCAAGAATAGCCGCTTGGGCTTGAACATGGTTCCAATGAACATGTGAACCCATCATAACATCAATTTTTTTAATTCCTAAATCTTTTAGATAATTAACAATTTTTGTTCTTGCTTCATATCGTCCTCCATCAATCATGATAACTTTATCATCAGTTCTAATTAAAATAGCATCATCATCTGAAACACCGGCTATAAAATGGATTTCCATATAACTTCTATCAACTTGACAAGCAATATTTCTTGTATTTCCAGCCTTATCTTTTACAGAGACACTAACACTATCTAAGGCTTCTGAAATGCTATAAGAAGGATTAGATGAAGTGTATTTACCTTGATAAATATAGTTAGCAATTCCTGAATTATCACTTGCATTAACACTTATATCTGTTTTTCCACCCATTACTTTGGCAACACAAGATGCTGTTGGAGGAGTTTTATCAATATTAGTAATTCTTACAGTTTCTTTCTTATAATTACCATCACTATCATAAGCATAGAAATAATAAACGCCATTTTCTGTAATTGTATATTTGGTTATATTGGCTGCAATTTGATTACCATTTGGTAATTTTATATACATAAATTTATTTCCAGCAGCACTAATAGTTAATTGAACATTATTGTTTGTATAAGATTTATCATATTCAACTCCAATATCTAAGTTATTTTCAACTTCTTCATTTTTTTTATTAACAATAACTTCTCTTTCAAGAGTTTTCCAATCATCATTATTCCATATATAATAGGTTACATAATAAGTTCCAGCAACACTTGTATTTACTTTATTATCGGTGATTATTTTACTAGAAATATTATTATTATCTTTATCATATGCTTCACAACCCGAGTCGATATATCTATCGCCAACATATAATTGAACAGTAGGATTACCAAGCAGTTTCATTGTTATATCTTGAACATCATTATTAGGGTTAGCAACAACTTTAACAATTCTTCTTTTACTAACACTTCCAATTGTATAACTAACATAATATTCACCAGGAGTATTACTATCAATGTTATTTTCAACTTTTACTTGATTGGTAACAATTTCATTTTCTCTTATAGCATAATAACCAATTTCTTGATATTCATCACCCTCATATAAAGTAATTTCTGGTGAACCAAATAAAACAATATTATAATTTTCTGTATTTTCAGTTTGAGGTGGATTATTAGCAAGGTCATCGGGATTATTTTCATTTAAAACATATACATAAACAATAACTAAAATTAATATAGAAATGATACCAACGCCTATATATTTTATATATTTCATGCTAACACTTCTTTCTTATATTCTTATATCGTAATTATAACATAATAAAATAAAGAGTAAAAGGAAAATATTTTTAAAATATAAAACGACAATAAAGTACAAATCAAATATGTATAATAAAACTAACTTGTATTTTTTTTCATAAAAATACTTGAAAAGTAAAAATAAATGAAATATAATAAAAACAGAATA
>CANRGW010000107.1 GCA_947630205.1 uncultured Bacilli bacterium | reverse complement strand
TCTTAAATATACTGGTTTTGCTTTTGGGCCTGGAATTGATAGATTTGCTATGTTTAAGTATGGAATTACGGATATTAGACATATTTATACAAATGATATTCGTTTCTTAGAACAATTCGATAGAAAGGATGGAGAATAACATGAAATTAAGTACAAAATTTTTAAAAGATTATATAGATGTTCCAGTTGATTATGTAACTCTTGCAAATGATATGACAAGAATTGGTAATGAGTATGATAGTGCTAGTAAATTAATTCCAGCAACTAATCTTGTTATAGGACAAGTATTAGAATGTAAAAATCATCCTGATAGTGACCATTTACATATAACACTTGTTGATATTGGAGATGAAAAATTACAAATTGTCTGTGGTGCTCCTAATGTTCGTGCGGGAATAAAAGTAATTGTTGCTAAAGTAGGTGCAGTATTACCAGAAATTACAATTAAAAAAAGTAATATTCGTGGTGTTGAGTCTAATGGTATGCTTTGTGCTTTATTTGAACTTGGTATTGATAAAAAATATTTACATGATGAGGACATTAATGGTATTTGCATTTTAGGTGATGATGCTAAAGTAGGAGATGACCCTATTAAATATCTTGGCTTAGATGATGAAGTAATCGATTTAGAATTAACAAGTAATCGTGGTGATTTGTTAAGTATTTTAGGAATGGCTTATGAGATAGGTGCTTTATATCAAAAAGAAGTTAAAGAAATTGAGACATCTCATAAAGAAAGTGGAACGGATATAAATAAGTCATTTAAAGTTAAGGTTCAAACTGATGATTGTCCTTTATTTCTTGCTAAAAAAGTTACGAATGTTGAAATTAAAGAAAGTCCTGATTTTATTAAAAATCGGTTAATTGCAAGTGGAATTAGACCTATTAATAATGTTGTTGATATCTCTAATTTTGTAATGTTAGAAACTGGTCAACCTTTACATTATTACGATGCTGATACTTTAAATAATGAGTTAATTGTAAGAAATGCTCATAATGCTGAAAAATTAACAACTCTTGATAAAACTGAAAGAACTTTAAGTGATGCTGATATTGTTATTGCAACAGGTGATAAAGCCATTGGTCTTGCTGGAGTAATGGGGGGCTTAGATACTGAAATTACTGAAAATACAAAAAATATTTTAATTGAAAGTGCTATTTTTAATAGTGTTAAGATTAGACAAACTTCAAAAAGAATTTTAAGAAGTGAAGCAAGTAATCGTTTTGAAAAAGGACTTGATGCTAAAAGAACTTATTTAGCAATTGAAAGATCTTGTCATTTACTTGAAAAATATGCTAATGCAACAATTGTAACAGGAATGGTTACTTATGATAAAACTAATAAAGATGATAAAGAAATAGAAATTACTTTTGATAAAATTAATAAAGTTTTAGGTTTAGATGTTCCTAAAAAAGAAGTTGTGAAAATTTTTAAAGATTTAAAGTTTGAAGTAAAAGAAGAAAAAGATAAACTAAAAGTTTTAGTACCATCTCGTCGTATTGATATTTCTATAAAAGAAGATTTAATTGAAGAAGTAGGACGTTTTTATGGTTTAGAAAATATTGTTGGTAAACTTCCAACTGTTCCTTTAAAACCTGGTAAATATAATAAAACTTATCGGGAAATTAAACATAAAATGGCATCACTTGGTTTAAATGAATGTTTAAGTTATGCTTTAATTAGAAAAAATGAATTTCCTATGTTTCAAGTTAATCCTAAAGAACCTATAAGTGTCCTTGACCCAATGACAGAAGAACATGAAACTTTAAGATATAGTCTTTTATCATCACTTATGAATATTTATACCTATAATAAGGCTCGTGGTCTTAATGATATTCACATTTTTGAAATGGGCAATGGTTTTTACCGTGAAAATTCTGAATATAAAGAAGAAATGCGTTTGGCTGCTTTACTTTCTGGAGAATATAAAAATCAGTTTACAACTTTCCAATTCAATTTTTATGATATTAAAGGAATTTTAGAAGATTTATTAGATTATTTAGGTTATAAAGACCGTTATACTCTTGAAGTTAAAGAATTACCTAAAGAATTACATCCTTATCAAAGTGCTAATATTATTTTAAATGGAAAAGAAATTGGAATAATTGGTAAAGTTAGTCCTAATATAACTAAAGATGATATCTATGTTATGGAAATTTCTATTCAAGGACTTCTTCAAAATAAATGTAAAGGTATTACGGTTTCTGAAATAAGTAAATTTCCAACTATTTTAAAAGATGTAGCATTTATTGTTTCAGAAGATATTCCAGCAAGTGATATTACAAAAGAAATTAAAAGATTAGGTGGTAAATTACTTCGGGATATTACAATATTTGATAATTATATAGGTGATAAAGTCGAAAGTGGTAAAAAGTCTTTAGCATTTAAACTAACTTTCAATGATATGAATAGAACTTTAACTGATGAAGAAGTAATGAGTATATTTGAAAAAATAATAGAAGGAGTTACTAAGAAATTTAAATGTTTAGTAAGGGATAAATAGGTGGTAAAATGAAATTAATGAATTTAAAAGGAACTTTTGATTTTTTACCAAAAGAACAAGTTTTAAGAAATGAAATTATTAATAAACTAAGAATTAATTTTGAAAAATATGGATATTTACCTCTTGAAACACCAATTTTAAATTATTATGATTTACTTACTTATAAATATGATAGAGATGCTGAGATTTTAAGTGAAATTTATAAATTAAAAGACCAAGGTGATAGAAACTTAGGATTACGTTATGATTTAACAGTACCTTTTTGCAAAGTTATAGGCTTAACCAAAGATTTAAGACTTCCTTTTAGGCGTTATGAAATTGGTAAAGTTTTTCGAAATGGACCTGTTAAATTAGGAAGAACACGAGAATTTTATCAATGTGATATAGATGTTGTTGGAATTGATAATCGTTTAATTGAAGCCGAACAAATTTTAATGGCTATTAATACTTATAAGGATTTAGGAATTGATATTATTGTTAAATATAATAATCGTAAATTAATGACAGGCTTAATAACCGAAGTTGGCATACCAGAATTTAAAGTTCCAATGGTTATAGGTATTATTGATAAATTAGAAAAAATAAAAGAAGAAGAATTAATTAAAGAATTAGAAAAATTAAATATTTCGCGAGATGTTATTTTAAGATTACTTGCTAATTTTGAATATGATTATAATGCTTATCAAGAAAGATTTAAAGATACAGATAATTTAAATATTCAAGAGGGATTAAGTGAATTAGGTGAATTAAACACTTATTTAAAAGATTTAAATATTTTAGATAAATGTTCTTTTACACCATCCCTTGCTAGAGGTTTAACAATATATACAGGTGTAGTATTTGAATTTTATGATTTAGAAGGAAGAATAAAATCGGCTTTAGGAGCCGGAGGACGTTATAATAAAATTATTACAGATTTTATGAATAATGGTACTTCTTATCCAGCAATTGGTTTATCTTTTGGACTTGAACCAATTTATGCAATTTTAAAAGATAGTGAAAATGAAAAGACTTTAATAGATATTTATCTTGTACCACTTGATACTAATATTGAATGTCTAAAGTTAGCAACTAAATTAAGAGAGGCTGGGTTAAAAGTCTTAATTGAAATGAATAAGAAAAAAGTTGGTAAATGCTTTGAATATGCTGAACATGAAAATATAAACTATATTAGTGTTATAGGTAGTTTAGAAATGGAAAGTGGTATTATTAAAGTTAAAAATATGCAAACTAAAGAAGAAAGTGAAGTTAAACTTTCTGAAATTGTTGATTTTTTCAAAAAAGATTAAAATTTTATTGACAATTTAGATAATTTTATAATATAATTCTATATGTCGTTTGACATTAGAATTATTTTGGGGCATTAGCTCAGCTGGGAGAGCGTCACGTTTGCACCGTGAAGGTCAGGAGTTCGATCCTCCTATGCTCCAC
>CANRGW010000106.1 GCA_947630205.1 uncultured Bacilli bacterium | reverse complement strand
ATGTCTTTTTTCATCAACACAAAAAGACATATAAAAATCTAGTATCCCTGATACTATTTTCTATATGTCTAAATTTTGGTATTTTTTGAATATTTTTAGGTAATAACTTTTCTAAACTACCCCCCCCGTGGTTGACTTAGAGTTAACATATTTTAATATCATCATACTCAATCATTACCTTTCCGAGAAACTTTCTTTTGTCCCTCTATTCTGTTTTTATTATATTTCATTTATTTTTACTTTTCAAGTATTTTTATGAAAAAAAATACAAGTTAGTTTTATTTTATCTAACTTGTTTGTTGTATTATGTTGATTTTTAGTCAAATTGCATTGTAAAGTAATTGTTATGATATTATAATTTTTGCTATAATGATTTTGGAACATTTAATTATTGGGTGATTGTCTCATTTCATATTTTTTTTATTTATGAAAGGAGGAGATGCTTATGGCAAAGAAAGATATTTTAATTTTTTTCTTGGCATTAGCCTTACTTTTATTAATTGGACTACTTTATGTAGTTTTATTATAAAAAGAAAATCACCTAACAACATGCTTAGGTGATTACCAAAAACTATAAGGCAACACTCAACATGGAAAAATTAAGTGTTCCTTTTTTATTGTATGAAGTTTCCTTCATCTATATACATAATAACATAAAAAGAAGACTTAAACAAGTCCACTTTATTATTTATTTTGCATCATATTTAATAAATTAATCTTGAACATATCTTTTTCAGGATTAGCTTTACTAATCATAACACCTTTATAAGCTGTTAATTCAGCTCTATGTCCTTCTTCAAGAATACCTTCAGGAGTAATATTTGTTAAAAGAACAATTTTCTTATCTTCATAAATTGTATAATGTAGACGAATTTCTCCATGAACTTTTACAAACATTTCATCAGTAGGTAAAACTAATTCATAACTTTTAGTTTTATTCTTTTTATCTTCTAATACTAACTCACCTAAAAATTCACCATTTCTTATCTTTGGATAATATTCAAATGTTAATTTTTTATAAGCAAGCATATTATACTTTCTTACTGATCTTTCTTTTTTACGAAAATCGTTTTCATTTTGGTATTCGAATATATAACTTTGTTTCATATAATCAACCCCTTAACCCCACAATATTTTAAATTTTTATGATAGTATCCCTATCTATAAATGTCTTTTAGATTATACTACAAAAATACGAAAAAGTCAAACTTTTTCGTGATTTTCTGCATATTTTTGTACTACAAACGCAATTTTGTGAAGATAAACTAAATAATTATTAATTTTATAGCAATCTTCATAGGTATTCTTAGTAAATTCAATCCTTTTAGGAATTGATAACTTAATAAGAAAAAATAAATATTCTCGTTTAGAAAGTTCTATTTCTTTAGTATACTCTCTAATTAAATCTTCCAAGTCTAAATCATAAAAATTATCTTGATATACTTTAACCAAATCTAAAACTGGTATATCAAGTTTAGCCTTATTCCAACTTATTAAATAACTTCCCTCACCTACTAATAAATGGTCAAGTGATAAATTATTATGAATTAAACTATTTCTAATTACTTTCTTTTCTAAAATTTCCTTATACCAATTACCAATTTCTACTTTTACAAATGTTAATAAATAATAAATAACATCAATATTCGAGACTAATAGATATTCACTTGGAGACATAAAAACAACAGTATCAATATAATTATTTAAATCTTCATAATATTTCCTTAAATAATCTACTTCATTAGAAATATCTTCATATATTCCTTTAATCTCATCCATATCAATTTCTTTTTTAAAAGATGTTTTCCGATGTAAAATACCGCTTAAATGAATTAAATCTATTAATTTTTGTTCACTTGGAATTTCTTTACAAGGAATATATTCTTGCAAATCATATTTAGCATTTTTAGAACCATAACATTTAGGAAAATACTCAAAACCTCTTGTTTTTAAATAATCATAAATAGGATAATTATTACTACCCTCTTTATAAACTAATTTACCTTTATCAGTATCAAAAACAATAACCTTCCCAATATACTTTAAACCTTTAACCTTAAGTCCTTCTCTTTTTAAAACTTCTTTTAACTTATTCATCTTGACTTGGAATTATTACTTTACTACCAACACTTATACTATTTAAATCATTATAATCTGCTAATACTTCTTTATTAGTTGCAAACTTATCACATATAATATCAATAGTATCATCTTCTTTAACTGTATAAACACGATAAATAGAATATTCTTCTTCACTAGACATGTTATTAAATAAATCATCTTCTAAATTATTAGTTTCTTTTTCAGGAAGAGTATTATTTAAAGAGATATCTTTACTATCATCAACATTACTATCAAGATTAGTATTAATCTTGGTCGTTATATCTTTTATATCAGCATCAATTTTAGGATTTATTTCAGTATTTATATTATTATCTATATCAATTAAATCAAAATCAAAATTTCTTTCATTTTCATCTTTAATAACTTCAATTTCTTCAATAGGGTCTTCTTTAATATCCAAATCATCTAACATAACACTTATATTAACTTTTAGTTTTTCTTCATTAATTATTTCATAAGAAAAATCATCTATACTAACACTACAATTTTTAGTTTCATACTTAGAATCGATTGAAATATCAACAGGTATATTATATTTAAACTCTTCTTCTATTTGACTTTCTTCTAATAACTTATACGTTCCACTTACAACAAATTCTCCTGATACAAAATCTCCATCCAAAGTTAAAGTATTATCAAGAGCAATCGAGGTAATTTCTCCTATTTTAGTTTTAAACATTAATTCTTTTGTAAAAGGTACTATTTTTTTCATATATCCTCACTTTCAATAAATAATATGAAAAAAACTAAAATATATAACAAAAAGTATTAGTTATACAAATTATTTTTCATTATATAATCTAATACTTTTTCATCTAAATAATTATTTTTATTTTCTTTTAAGTCTTTCTTGGCTTTAGTTGAAGATGCATCATAAATATTTGATGCAATAAGGAAACTTTTTTGATACTTTCCAAAGTTTTCTTTTATTTCTTTTAGAATATCAATTTCATTTCTTTTAATTAAAATTATCTTATATTTTTTAAGAATTTCTTCATAATTTAAAAATGTTTTAAATTTTAAAAATAAATCACTTCCCATTATAATATAAGTAATTTTTTTCTCTTTTTTTAATTTTTCTAAAACATAATAATTAAACCAACCATTTTCTTGATAATTATATATATTTAAAACTTCTATCTTTTCTTTTTTAATAAGGTTTAACATATCTATTCTTTTTTTGATATCTAAAACTTTATTTTTATCTTTACTATTAACTGGTAAAAAATATATATAATCAACGATTTTATCTTTTAATAAATCATAAGCAATATTTTGATGAGCAATTGTTACAGGATCAAAAGAACCTACAAATAAACATTTTTTCATTAGAGTAAAAAAAGATACTATTTAGCATCTTTACTTATTATTTCTTCTTTCTTATAATATCCACAGTTTTTGCAAACACGATGTGGTTTAATCATTTCCCCACAGTTTGGGCAAGAAGTAACGGTTTTTGCTGTTAAAGCATTATGAGCTCTGCGCATTCTTTTTCTCGTTTTTGAAACTTTTCTAAATGGTACAGCCATGGTTTCTCACTCCTTTCTTATTCTTCGAAGAAATCTTTAAATGGATTATTTACTTCGTGAATTTCCTCTTCTTCATAAATATCTTTATATTTATCTTTTAATACTTTGGTATCACTTGTCGTGTACCGAATGGGAATTTCCAATACAATATAATGCCATAAAAACTCAATTAAATCAAGTGTTTTTAATGAATTTTCTAAATTTTCTTCAATTTCAATGGAAAATTCATAGGGAACCTCTTCTCCTGTAATTGCATCAATTATCATCATATTCCCTGAAACATC
>CANRGW010000105.1 GCA_947630205.1 uncultured Bacilli bacterium | reverse complement strand
TTCAGCGAAAAGATATTATAGATTATTCATATGTCTTTTTCAATATTGATTTGTTGCACTTCATTTTTAAATTAACACTATTTTTTTTACTTGTATTTTTTTAACTTTTAATATATAATTTTATTTAGAATAGGAGGTTGCTATGGAACCTAATTTAGTTAAGAAAAGTGGTTTTACAGAAAATACTGTTAGAAAGCAAAAGAAAATTTTAGTTATAGCAGTTATTTGTGTTATTACTTTGTTTATTGGAACAAGTTATTCTTTACTTACTAATTTTGATACAAAAAACGATAATAATGTTTTAAGTTTTGAAAATGATAATTTAAAAGTAACAGTTAATAAAGCAGGTTTAATTACTTTAGATAAGAATGTTCCAGAAGCAGATGAAATTGGTTTAAAAAAATCAGTTCCTACAGTTCTAACTATAACAAATACTGGTAATACGGATATTACAAAATATAGTATTATTTTAAATAAAGATAAAATGACAACTTTAGATGAAAAGTATATTAAGTATGCTATTAGTACAGATTATGGAGTTTCTTATGCTAAAACAGGATTATTAATAAATGATAATAAAGTTATTTTTAAAGGATATAATTTAGGAGTAAATAAATCTAAAACAATTTATTTAAAGTTATGGTTAGATTTAGATGCTTCTGATGATGCTCTTAATAAAAATTATTATGGTAATATTGAAGTTAAATTAGAAAATTCTGCTGACATTCCGTATGCTAATCAAAGCATTAAAAAAACTTTAGGAAGTAAAACAGGAGTTATTGGTATAAATAAAGATGGTTTATTAGCAAGTAGTAAAGATACTATTCGAGAATATCGTTTTAGTGGAAAAGATGTTAATAATTATGTTAAATATAATAGTGAATTATGGAGAATAATTGGCGTTTTTAAAGAAAATAATGAAGAGTATTTAAAAATTGTGCGGGATAATGTTTTAGATAATGAAAAAATTCCAATTGTTTATCAAGTAAATGATGTTAATTATGAGTTAAGATCTAATAATTCTAATGATTTTTATTGGCATAAAACAAGTACTTCTAAAGTTAGTTCGGATAATAGTTTTTCAGCATCTCCTTTAAGTAGTTATTTAAATACTTTAAAGGATGAGAGAAATAGTAAAGGATATTTAAGTCTTTTATCGAATGAAGCAAAGAGTATGTTAAGAAAGACAACTTATTATTCAGGAAGTGCTAGTTTAGATGATACATTATTATCTTCTTATGAAAAGGAGAAAAGTAAGAGTTGGACTGGAGAAATTGCTTTAATGACAGCGAGTGATTATGGTTATACGATTAGTAGTGATAATTTTCAAGATGCCATTTTAAATAATTTTGAAGAAATTAAGAGTACTAGTTGGTTATATAATAGTAAAAATACAAAAGATTTTGCTTTTTGGTTAATGACTAGTGATAATGATAAAGATAATATTTTATGTTTATCAGATAAAGGTGAGTTTAAAAGTATTTCTATTAGTGCTATAAATGGTCTTCGGCCAGTTGTATCTTTAAAGACTGATGTATTAATTACAAGTGGCGATGGAAGTGTAGATAACCCATATCTTTTGAGTTTGTAAAAGGTGATTTATGAATAAAAAAGGTCAAGCCTTGGTTGAATTTGTTTTGGTCTTGCCAATTTTGATTTTTATTGTTTTAGCCTTTATTGATATAGCACGTGTTATGATAATGAAAAATCATTTGGAAGGAGTTTTAACAACGATTGATATTAATGCATCTAAAGTAGAAGATAGTGAATATAAAATAGAATTTAAACGTATTGATGATAAAGAAAAAGTTACTGTTGAACTTAAAAGTTGTCTTGAAGTAACAACGCCTGGTCTTAAAAAAATTTTAGGGGATCCTACTTGTGTTACAACTTCTAAAATTATGGAAAAATCTGAGAAAGAATAGAGGGATATTATGAAAAAAACAAGAAAAATTACAAAAGAAGAAAGAGAAATACTACTTAATATGCAGTTGAGAAGTAGATTATCACTTTTAGTTTTGTTTTATATCTTTGGTTTAATTTTACCATTTATAACTTGTATGATACTAACAATGAATTTTAAATTTTTCTATTTACTAATTATTTCCTTTTTCTTGTTGTTCGTGATAGTTTATTTAATTCCTAAATTTGAAAAGAATAATTATTTAAAGGGTGATATTAGATGTTTTAACAGTGTTGTTGTAAGTTGTAAACCTCATGATATTTATTATTATGTATGTGAAATAAATGGGTTAGATGATGTTTTTATTGATCATAGGTATCCTATTAATACCAAGTTAACTAAGGGTACTGAAGTTATTGTTATAATGATTGAGGGTAGTAAAAAATATAAAGATTATATTTTATTAGATAAAGAAACAAAGCAAGTTTTAACAGATTATCGAACTCGTTTTGATTTAATTGATTGTTGAGGTTAATATGGGGAATATTATAACGATTACCTCACGTAAAGGAGGAGTCGGGAAAACTACGACTCTTTTAAACTTAGCAGGTTGTTTTGGAGAATTAGAAAAAAAAGTTTTAATACTTGACTTAGACTTATATTCTAGTAGTATAGCTATAAGTCTTAATTTAAAAAATGAAAAAACTATTTATAATTTAGTTGATGATATAACCAATAATCGTTTTACGGAAGTTAGTGATTATGTTGTTGCTTATAATAAATTTATTGATGTTTTAGTAAGTGTTAAAGACCCAAGACAAGGGGCTCGGATTAATATTAAATACATTGAACAAATAATTAATATGGTTAAACATTATTACGATGTTATCTTAATTGATACTTCTCATGTTTTAACAGATTTAAATATAGTTATTTATGATAACTCTGATACTATATTAAATGTTATGTCTAATGATCCAGTTGATTTAGTATTGTTAATGATATAGGTTTTAATGATTTTAGAGTTTTACTTAATGAAAGTAATTCTTTAGAAGAAAAGTATTTTTCTTTGTATGATATTAGAAACTTTATAGGTTATAATATTGATTATCATTTAGGAAGAGAATTTTATGTTAAAACGATAGATAAATATGTTTTAGAGGGAAGAATTTTATCTTTAACTGGTACAGTTTTTCCTAAAGACAAGAAAGAGTATAAGAAGTTAATAAAAATTTGTAATGATTTAATTAAAGATAAAAAATAAAAAGGAGGTACTTTATGCAAAAAAGTAATATTAAAAAAAGTTTTTCTAGTGAATTTAGTGTTGATACCTCCCAAAAAGAAGAAATTTATCCAGAAGCCGATTATGACATTTTTGAAGATAAAAAATTATTAGATGATTTAAGAAGTAGAGTAATTCAAAATATTATTGATAATAAAATACCTCTTAATATGAATTTAAATGATTATATTAATAAGGAAATTGATGATAGTTTGAATGGTATCGATTTACCTAATTATAAAAGAAATCATGTTTTTAACTTAATAGATAATGAAATAAATGGTTTAGGACCTATAACCGAACTTTTAAAAGATAAAAATGTTACGGAGATAATGGTTAATGCTCCTGATGAAGTTTATGTAGAAATTGATGGTAAACTAGTTCGCGATGAAAGTGTTTCTTTTATTAATTCTGAACATATTTTAAGAACTATTCAAAAAATTGTTCAACCATTAGGAAGAACTATTGACTCATCTAAACCTATGGTTGATGCAAGACTTAAAGATGGTTCGAGAATTAATGCTATTATTCCTCCTTTATCTTTAAAAGGACCTGTTTTAACAATTAGAAAATTCCGTGATGATTTAATTAGCATTGAAGATTTACTTCGTAATGGAACTATGACAAGAGATATGGCTGTTTTTTTAGAGGCTTGCGTTAAATCCAAACTAAATATTTTAGTTTGTGGGGGAACGGGTTCTGGAAAAACTACTATTTTAAATATTTTATCTAGTTTTATAGGTGATGATGAAAGAATTATTACAATTGAAGATGCAGCTGAATTAAAATTAAAACAAAGTCATGTTATCTCCCTTGAAACAAG
>CANRGW010000104.1 GCA_947630205.1 uncultured Bacilli bacterium | reverse complement strand
ATTTAAACTATAACCTTTAGCCAAATAATATTTTTTATTTTCACTAGTTATCTTTCCTGTTTTTCCTAAAATACTTTTTAAAGTATCCCCATATAAATAAAGTCTATCATAGGTATATTTGGTATTAAAACCTTTTAACTTATGACTACTTTCCGAAAAAAAAGCAAATTCTTCTTCACTAGCATCCGTTTTAATAATTTTATCATCATATGAATAACCATTATGCATTAAATAATATAAATAAATTGCCTTTTTATCTTCTTCTTGATATTTATTTATATCTTCATCTGTTACTTTACTTTTCTTTAAAGCATAATAATCATTATCACTTATTTCTCTTCTTTTATATTTTAAATAATCATCTTCACTTATTCTTTCATTAATCTCTTCTTCATGTTCTAAAATATAAAAATCTTTTAAATAAGAATTAGTTAATTTAGAATAATCCAGATTTAAATAATCTTTAACTTGATAGGCTAATTCTTTTTCTTCTTCGGTTGTTAAATTTAAAGTATTTTTATAATAAATTGTTTTTACAACTTGATTATCAACTAAAAGTCTACCTTTACTATCAAATATTCTTCCTCTTGGCATACTATCTCCCTCTACTTCTTTATAAGAAATAGTATTTAATTTATTTAAGTAATAATCATATCTAATAACTTGTAAATAGTATAATCTTCCTATAATTACCAAAATAAGTATATAAATTAAAGCATTTAAAATATTAACTTTTCTCTGCATTAAATCACCATTTATATTATTAGTCTTTTTTTAACTTTTATGAATATAATTACTTAGGGGACTTTATGTATGAATTAATAATTCAAAATTATCTTAATAATTTAACGAAAAATGATATTTTAACTTTTGGTATTCAAAATAATATTAAGTTAAATAGTAATGAATTAGAGTATATTTATAAAACTTTAAAAAATAATTATAAATTTTTATTAGGAAATGATTATGAAATAGTTTTTAAAGAAGCAAAAAATTATTTAACTAAATCTAATTATGATAAAATTTTTTCTTTATATTTAAGTTATCGAGAAAAATATCAAGATTTCTTAAATTGACTTTTAAGGTAAAATGTGCTATAATAACGCCTCAATTAGGAGGTATTATGGAAAGTACTTGGGAAAGAAGATATTTAGGGTTTGTGAGTAATAAACAAGCACTTATTGAAAAACTTGGTAGAGAATATTTAAAACAAATTATTGATGCTTTAATCTGTGATAAAGAGGCTTGTAATCATCCTTTAGAAGTTGCTAATTTATTAAGAAATAGAAATGACTTTCAAAAAGAAATGGCTACTGATGAAGCAAGTTATATAAGATCATTTCATCAAAGCCATTAATATTAATAAAAATATGCTAATTAGTTTAAGGCTAGTTACCATATTTTTTTTCTATAAAAAAAGAAGTAAATTTAAAATCCACTTCTTAATATTTCAAAAGTTGCATAAGGTCTTCCAAAGGAACTAGCAGCCTGTTCACTTTCATATAATAAATCAAAATAAATATTATTGAAACTAATTGCTCCTCCTCTATCAAGAACAATTGCAATGATAGGGCTTCCAGCAATGCCTGTAATTCTAACAACGGTTCCAAAAGGAAGACTCCAATCACCGGCCACAATTCTAATTCGCCCAAATGTTGCATCATTGTAATAAATATTACCTTCTCCAACATATTCACCATGAGCAACCATTCCACCACATCCAGCACAATCAGGTCCATAAGCAGTCATTGGTCCATTATAAGTTGTAATAACAGAACTTGAATTTACAGCCTCTAAATTAGGAGCATAACCACTTACTTCAGGAGCAGGTGTTGCTTCGATTACTTCTTCATTATTAACATTATTATTTGAATTATTATTTTCAATATTGTTATTACTATTGTTATCGTTTGTAGTGTTGTTGTTATTACTGTTATTGTTATTGTTATTGCTATTATCATTATTTACAATAGCATTAGAATTAGAATTATTATCTTTATTAGTATCAGAACTATTATTAGTTTCTGTATTACTATTATTATTTACTTCATTTTCTTTATCGGTTTCTTTAACTTCGTTTTCTACTTCTTTTGTATCATCTTGTTGTTCTTCTTTACTTTCTGTATTTTCTTCTGTTTCTTTTTCTTCTTTATTATTTTCAACCAAAATTTTACTATTATCTTGTTTCTTTCCAGTTTGTATATTGGAAGCACTAGTACCTACTTGATTTACTAAACTTGAAGATATTAATTTTAAATTAATTTCATCAGGTGCAATTACATTTATATAAAGAAATCCTCCAAGTGTAACAATCAAAAGTGCAACTAATAACCCCTTCAACGTCATGTTTAAAAATAATTTCATAAAATCTCCTTGCAAAATAATTGTAACATAAAAGAGTGAAATAAGCAAATCCAATTCCTGTTAAAAACGATTATATCTTCTTAAATCCTTACTACTAAAGGAAATATTTTTTTAGAATAAATTCAAGACGTTTGAAATGTCTTTAAAGAAAAAACGCGAATTTTCCGAGTCTTTATTAAGATATTTTGTAGGGATTTTCTTTGGTACCGTCTCCATCTCCTATTATTGATGTTTGAGATGACAGATTAAGGACTGGCCGAACGCCAATGCCGCCGATGTTGCTGTCAAAAACGCCATTGGAGCCCACGACACCGGAAGTGACCCAGTAAGCCGCACCGACAGAATAGTAAGACACAGGGGAAAGCATCCATGAGTAATTTCTTTGGGCATTAGGCATTGTACTAAACATCCATGTTGTTGTATTTACTGAACTTATATAAAAACCTAGTCCACTATCTGCATGAAAAGGTGTTGTCCAATTACTCTCACTAGCACTTAATCCATAATCACTTGGATACATTAAACTTACTTTTCCTGTCCATGTTGCATCATTTCCATTCCATACATAACATCCTGCTTGATTATCAGAAGTTGGCTTATTTTCTACACAACTTTCGACATCTCTTTCATGGGCATATGCTTGTTTTGGTGTATCATCTACACGTCCATAACTATCTGTATGTACTGTTCCTAAATAATATTTTACTTTTACTAGTTGATCTCTTACGTCACTTGATAAATAACTTAAATAGTTATTATTTCCTTCTGTATCTTTTTCTTCAGCATTTAACCAATATTGTAAGCCTGCCGTTGCCCAATTGTTTTTATCTGAACTTGTACCTGTCAAATTGTTCCAGTATGCACCCCACTTACTACTACCAGTTGATTGTATTGTATATGTATTATCATCACTTACTTTAAATTTTGCAGGCAAATACGTTTCCGGTAATATATCGTCTCTTACTATCTTTATATATTCACCGGCCTCTTCATCATTGAATATCCCTATTATTCTCCATGTCTCTTCTGTTCCTTTATTATCTGTTAATATTATATAATTATTCACATCTGGTCCTGAATATCTATATTCAACTTTTTCTTTTTCAGTACATGTTTCTGCACTTGCACATTTTGTTACAGAATTTTTATTTGTTACATCTAACATTATTATTTCTTTTTCATCTGTATATGCTTTTTCTTTTACCTTTTCTATCATATTAAATCTTGGTAAACCACTATATTGTGTTTCATCTATTTCTTTTTCAATAAAATCACCTTTTACATTTACTTTTACACTTGCAAAAACATTATTATTCCATTCATCTGGTGTATAGTCTGATTGTATTTCATTTTCATCGTCATATCCTATATGGACTTCATAACTTATCCACATATACAATTTATACGTTATTGTTATTTCATTGTTAGTATTTCTATCAATCTTGTTTACCCAAATTTTCTTATTTGTTATATCATCATACCCTACAGAATTTACTACTGGTCCACTTCCTATTTGTTCTGTTAAAGTAAATCTTAAATATTTATCATCTATTCTTATTGTTCTTCCATCTGGTTGGTCTCCTTCTACTAAGTCTATTTCATACCAAATATCTTTTTCTGTATAGGTATTCTTTCCATCTATTGTAAATTCAAAATATTCTTTTGGGTCATATGTTTTAGAAGGTACGGCATCTTCTATACTTATACCAGCATTTTTTCCTTTATAATGCATATAGATATCTCCTGTTACAAGTTCATTAGAGTCTCCTTCTCTTTGAAAATTATAGGC
>CANRGW010000103.1 GCA_947630205.1 uncultured Bacilli bacterium | reverse complement strand
CTCCTGTCATACCAACAACTAAATCCATATCTTCAATTATTCTAACTAACCTACTTTTATCATCAGGAAGAGCCCTTGCTATTACTTTAATATTATTTAGTTTTTCTTTTATTTCAGTATCACTCATCCGTTTTAAGAGAGAACTAGTTAAGGCTATATCGTTTTCATTTTCCATAATTCCCGTTTCTCTTGCTATTTCTTTAGCTGTTTCTAAACTATCACCAGTTATCATAATAACTTTAATATGAGCCTTTTTAATTAATGCAATTCCATCTTTTGCTTCGGGACGTAGTTCATCTTTTAAATAAATTAAACCCATAAAAACTAAATCATCGAAAAGATTATTACCCTTTTTATATGCTAAAGCAATAACTCTTATACCTTTAGTTGTTGCTTTTTTTATTTCTTTATCTATTCTCTCAAAATTTTTAAGTCTTTCTTCTTCTAAATCTTTCGTTAAATACTTTTTACATTTTGGTAATAAAACTTCACTTGCTCCTTTATAAAAAGTTATATGAGGATTTTCTTTTAAAGTAACACTACTATATTTAATTGAACTATCAAAATGTTTTTTAGCAAGAATTTCTTTTTTTATTTTTAAATCTTTACTTAAATATTCTCTAATTGACCTATCGGTTGAATTACCACCTATAACTTCTAATTTACTATTATAAAAAGCATCGGTATTATAATATAAAGACTCAAAATATAATTTATATTTTGGATTATTAAGTAAATCATTTTTCTTAATATCTTCTAAACTTCCTGATAAGATCTTGATAACTTCTAACTTTCCTTTTGTTAAAGTACCTGTTTTATCGGTAAGCAAAACATTTAAATTACCGGCTGTTTCTATACCAACTAATTTTCTTATTAAAACATTATTTTTTAACATTCTTTTCATATTACTTGATAAAACTAAAGTTATCATCATGGGAAGTCCTTCGGGAACAGCCACAACAATAATGGTTACACTTAAAGTCAAGGCATAGATTAAATAATTCATCATTAAAGGAAAATTTGTAATAGTTTCTTTTATTAAATTTAAATCATAATGATTTTCTATAACTATTTTGGAAAATAAAAAAGCAAAAGTTACTAATATGGCTCCAATATAACCTATCCGACTTATAACTTTAGCAAGTTCTGTTAAACGTGTTTTTAAAGGACTAGTTGGTTCTTTTTGATGAAGTTCTAAAGCAAGACGACCATAGACTGTTTGAGCACCAACATTAGTTATATAAAGGATACCATTTCCCGAATAAACCGTAGTACCTTTAAATAAATTATTTTCTGCTTTTCGTTCTTTATTATTATAAGGAATTTTATTACTTTCTTTTGTTTCGCCATTTAAAATACTTTCATTAACAGAAATGTTTCCCTCGATTAAAATTCCATCGGCTGGTATCATATCTCCAGATGTTAAGATTACAATATCACCAACAACTACTTCTTCAACATCTATTTCTAATACTTCGCCATCACGTTTTACTTTTGTTTTCATTTTGGATGCTTCTTCGCCTAATTTTTGAAAGGCTTTTTCACTTCCATATTCGGATATGGTTGAAATAAAGGTTGCTAAAAAAACAGCAATAAAAATACCAATTGTTTCATAGAAATCAAAATCTTTAAATAAAAAAACAATCTTGATAGATAAAGCAATTAGTAATATTTTAATAATAGGGTCTCCTAAAGACTCTAATAAAAGCGTCAAAAATTTATTATTTTTCTGTGTTTCTATTTTATTACTACCGTATTCCTTTCGACTATTAAGTACTTCATCACGACTAAGACCATTATTGTTCATGTAATCCTCCACTTAATTTTATGAAGGATATTAAAATAAATTCCAAAATAGTTTTTGAAAAAAAGAATAGATTGCTATTCCGTTTTCATTCTCAATTATTTAAAATAGTTCTCCTTGTATCATACTTTTAAAGACTTTCCAAAATATATTTAAGAAAGTATCTTTTTTAATATCACTTGCAACCGTTATATTTACTTCATCTATCATATTCCCCATATCATCTTTGACAACTAATTTACCAATTGCATCTCCACTTTTGATTGGAAGTTTTAAAGGATTTAATTCAACATTAGATTTATATTTTTTATCTTTATCACTTTGTTTTTTTAAAATAGTAACATCATCTCCAGCCACTATTTCTATTTCTTTCTTTGAAGATTTATCAATTTTTATTTTACCTAAAACTTCACCTTTCTTTTTGATAGTTGCTATTTCATATAAATTAAAGCCATAATCAAGAAGTTCTGCTGTTTCACTGTTTCTTATCTTCCCATTAGGTTCTCCTAATACTATAGCAAGTAGACGCATATTATTTCTTTTAGCCGTTACAGCCATGCAATAAAGAGCATTATCAGTCATTCCGGTTTTTAGTCCATCAGCCCCTTGATAAGTTCTAATTAGTTTATTGGTATTTACTAACCAAAATTCATTTTTTGTACCTTTTCTTAAATAATCTTCATAGATACTTGTATATTTAAAGATATTTTCATGACTTATTAATTCTTTAGCAATTAAAGCCATATCATAGGCTGTTGAGTAATGATTTTCTTCATCTAACCCGGTAGAATTTACAAAATTTGTATTTTTTAGACCTAATTCTTTGGCTTTATCATTCATCATCTTGACAAAATTCTTTTCACTTCCCCCTATTCTTTCAGCCATACAAACAATACCATCATTAGCACTTGCCATCATAATACCTTTAATAAGGTCAGAAACACTCATTTCTTCACCCTCAGAAAGCCATATTTGAGATCCTCCCATTGAAGCCGCATTCTTACTAACTTTAACTTTTTCTTCTAATGTAATGCTTCCGTTTTCTAAAGCCTCCATAATTAAAATCATTCCCATCATTTTAGTCATAGAAGCAACGGCTAATCTTTCTTGACTATTTTTTTCAAAGATTATTTTGCCTGTTGAGATTTCCATAAGTAAACCGGCTTTAGCATTAGGTAATAAATTATCACTTGCCTTTACTTTTAAAGGTATACTTCCTATAACTATTATTAAAAGAAGAAACCATTTGAAAAACTTTTTCATATACACCTCCATAAATTTTATGTTAGAAAAAAAGAACTATTACGTTCTATTTTAAAAATATTCCTAAATAAATTAAGAAAGCTAGAAAAATAACTGACAAAATCGTACCATTTATTCGATCACGTTTTTCTTCTTTATATTTAAGGCCAAGAGCCATACTGATTAAAACTCCTCCAATTAAGCCTCCAATATGTCCAAAATAATCAATACCTGGAATTAAAAAGCCAAGAATAAGGTTTAAAACAATAACTGGGATAATATTATTTTTCCAAGTACTACCTAGATAAACACGGTAGTAATAACCAAAATAAAGTAAACTTCCCATAAGACCAAATATAGCCCCACTTGCTCCAATAGAAGCATTTTCAGATAAAGCAACACTTAACATACTACCACATATAGCACTAAAAAGATAAATTATTAAATACTTCTTTTTTCCATAAAAACTTTCTATTTGTTTACCAATTATGTATAAAGCATAGCAATTACAAAATAAATGCATAATATCAGCATGTAATAAAGTACCTGTAATTATTCTATAATACTCATGGTAACTTCGAATATAAGGACCATATACAGCAAATCTATCTATTAAAATACTACTATTTCCAAATAATACTCCATATAAATAAATAGCCACCAAAACACCTATTAAAATATAAGTAACAATTATCTTTTTCGGTTCAAAGATATCACTATTTTTAATAGCCTCTTCCCGATTTTTTTGATTAATTTCATTTGTAATTTTTAAAAATAAACCAAAGCCATCTTCACTGAATTTAAAATTATTACCTATATCACTAAAGTTAGATTTAACAATTGGATTTTTTAAAATATCTTCTTCATCTTTAGCATATATATATTTATAAATTTTATCATTAGAATTTAATTCTTGAAAATTAACATTATCACCTAAATCAGTAAAGATACTTAAAACTTGCATTTTTAAAGAAAAGGTTTTCTTTTGTATCTTTTTAACTAATCTTTTCGTTTTAAATATATCAAATTCCATTTGTTCGTTATTATGAATATAGTTATTGACAATTCTTACAATTTTTACATCTTCTTGAAGATTTTCTAACCATATTTCATTCTTCGCGCCCTGAACAATAATAGGATTATAAT
>CANRGW010000102.1 GCA_947630205.1 uncultured Bacilli bacterium | reverse complement strand
GTGGGCGATATAGGACTCGAACCTATGACCCCTTGCTTGTAAGGCAAGTGCTCTAACCAACTGAGCTAATCGCCCATAATGCACAAGACGATATTAAATATAACATTTAATTAATAAGATGTCAACATTTTTTACGCTGTTTTACTATTTTTTTCTTTTTCTTTATCATTTATCCAGTCAACAAGTTTGTCTTTTAAAGTAGAAAATCCATGTTCTGTTTCCTCAATTTCCGTTAATCTCTTTTTATGTTGCCTATAATCCAAATTCTTAATGCTTAACTTCACATGAAAAGTATCATCATCACTTTCTAAAACCCTAACCTTTATAGTTTCCCCAATATTAGCAACTTTATTAATATCCCTTACAAAACCATCTGATATTTCAGATATATGTATCAAACCACTATAATATTCATCTAAAGTTACGAAAATTCCATACTTTTCAATACCGGTAACACAACCTTCTACTACTTCGTCTTTAACAAATTTGCTCATACATACCTCGATAAACAATAATATTGTAACAAAAAAAAAGAAATCAATCAATAATTTCCTTTAAATTTTCATTAAATTTCTTATTTCTAATCATTGCAATCTCTTCTTTATAAGGAGCCTTATCTGAAATATAAGGTGTTTCTAATATTTTAGGTATATTCTCCAATTTTTCATGATATAAAACTTTAAGTAAATTTTCAAAACCAATTGTTCCATAGCCAATATTTTCATGACGGTCTTTACCACTTCCTAATGGATTTTTACTATCGTTTACATGAATACATTTCAAATACTTAAGACCTATTACACTATCAAAATCATCTAAAACCTTATCAAAGTTACTTATATCATAGCCACTATCGTTCAAATGACAAGTATCCATACAAACACCTATTAATTCTTTTTTATCAATTCCCGCAATAATACTTTTCAATTCTTGAAAGTTTCTACCGATTTCTGTACCTTTTCCAGCCATAGTTTCTAATAAAATAGTTACATTTTTACTTTCTTTTAAAACAACATTTAAAGCATAGATAATGTTATTAATCCCCTCATCTACTCCTAAACCAACATGACTACCAGGATGTAAAACCATATATTTTATGCCCATTTCTTCACATCTTTTAACTTCTTCTATTAAAAATCTAATTGAAAAATCATATTTACTTGGGTCACTATTGGCTAAATTAATTATATATGGAGCATGAACAATTATATTATTTAAATCAATTCCTTCTTCTTGCATTTTCGAAATTGCCAAATTCGTTAAATCAGAATTAATTTTATATCTTTTAGTATTTTGAGGTGCTCCTGTATAAAACATAAAAGTATTAGCCTTATAACTTAAAGCCTATTATTAACATAAAAACCTCATTTCCCTTTTATTGTATCAAAAAAAATAATTATTAGAAAGAAAAAAATTCGTTTTCACGAACTTTTTTAACCAGCATTATAAACTTTTACTTTATCAGCATCTATTTCACTAAATTCAACAGGTGCATCAGGAGTACCAACCGCATAGACACCATCATATAAGAAAATACTATAAGTCCATTTAGAACAATCAGAAGCGGTTGTTATTTTAATATAGGAAGTTTTTTTATCACTTGGAGGAGCAGTAGCAGCAACTGTTGAAGCCGTTCCAACCGTATATTTATTTCCATAAGGACTTTTGGAGATTGTAGCATTAGTAAGAGATGCTAAAGTTAAATAAACGGTCTCTCTTTTTGGAGTAATATCACAATTTGGGGCTAGTGCTGAAACATTTTCATTTAAAATAGACTCAGCTCCTTCAAGTAATTCACGAGCAGCACCAATTAAATTACCAGCCTCTGCAGAAAATGCTGTCCTTCTTGTATCAGTTAAAACATTAGTAATAGAAACAACTGTTAATGCCATAACAATAGCCAAAACAACGATAACAGCTAATAACTCTACCAATGTGAACGCTTTTTTATCTCTAATCATTTTTATCCTCCATTTTATAAATAAATATTATCATAATTAAAAAAAACAGTCAAGATTAATGATTTATTTTCTTTACGAAATTGTCTTTTTATGCTATAATGATAGAGATTTGGGGCTGCAATGGTTTCGACGGAATTATTAGGACTTAAATTGCAAGGCGTACTTATGCGTTAAATAGAAATTAAATATAACTGGAAACAGAAATCAATTAGCATTCGCCTAGTTTAATAAAAGGTGAATACTCTTACTAGATTTTATCTACAAATCTTTTAAGAGTTCATTTTAGTAGATTATATTATTGTCTTTGTTTAGGAGCAATAACGAATATAACTAAACTAGTTAGGTTTATGTTTGTTAATTTACTTATTTCCTAATAAATTTTTAAAATTAACTAACCTTGTAGACGTTTATTTATCGGTGATTTCGGACGGGAGTTCAATTCTCCCCAGCTCCACCAAATTGATATCAAACTTTTTACTTTTGGTAGAAATTTTTTTTAATAAATATTTAAAAACGTATTATAATGATTAATCTTATAATAAAAAAACTCAAACTTTCTAAATTCATTAGTATTTGAGTTTTTTTCTTTTTTATTTAAATTACCATTTTTAACTTTTAAAAATACTATAACTTTTTATATTATAAATATTAAAGTATAGTAAATTACAAATAAAGCTAACATCAACCCACCTTCTAGGCGTGTTATTTTTCTTGAAGTTGTTGAAAAAATATATAAGATGGCTGCTGAGACAATTAACATTACTAAATCTATTATTTGAAAACTAGATGGTGTTATAGTACCAAAAATCGCAACTGGTATTCCTAATACTACACATATATTAAAAATATTACTACCGATAATATTACCAAGAAGTAAATCTTGTTCACCTTTTTTAGCCGAAACAATCGTTGTAACAAGTTCAGGAAGAGAAGTTCCTAAAGCAATAATAGTTAAAGAAATTATACGTTCACTTACTCCGATTATTCTAGCAATATTAGATGCATTATCAACAACTAAATTACTTCCAATAACAATACCTGCTAAACCAAGAAATACTAAAAGTAAAGATATTACTAAATTATATTTTGGTTTTTCTTTATCATCAAGAGGTTTTTGCTTAGCCAACGTAAATAAATAATAAATAAAGACAGTAAAGAAAATTAAGATAATAAAAGCATCTGATCTTGTTATTTGATTTACGGTAGCCCCTGCTAATTTAACATCCAAAAATATTATTACCAATAAAGTTGAAATAAGAAGAGAAAGTGGCAATTCTTTCTTTATTGTGTTATCTTTAATTTTTATAGGACAAATAACCGCTGCCACTCCTAATATCAATAAAATATTTAAAATATTACTACCAATAACATTTCCTAAAACCATATCTGTACTTCCAGAAGAAAGAGCACTCATTGAAACAGCAAATTCAGGTGCACTTGTTCCAAAAGCAACAATAGTAAGACCAATAAGCATTTTAGAAATTTTAAAATTTCCAGCCGTTGAAGAAGCTCCATCAACAAAAACATCAGCCCCTTTAATTAAAAATACAAAACCTACAATTAATAAAAAAATACTAAGTAACAAACAAATCACACTCCTATTCTATAATAGCATACATTCTTAATTTTATTAATAATTATTTTTTCAATTATGTAAAATTAAAGTAAAAAGAAAAATTATCTCTAATTATTTAAAGACAATAATACCAAACATTATATCTTTAATTTTTATATTTTAGAGAAAACTTTTCCTAAACTATCATTTATTACTAAATCAGCCATACTATTATATGGTGTACTACTTTTATTAATTAAAACTAAATATTTACCTTTAAAATAATTTATTAAACTATTAGCAGGATAAACGGTTAAAGATGTGCCAGCAACAATCAACATATCAGCAACATTAATGGCTGCAATTGCCTTTGTTAAAGTTTTATCATCAAGCATTTCTTCATAAAGTACAACATCAGGTTTGATAACTCCTCCACAACTGCATTTAGGAATATCCTTACTAGAAAAAACATATTCAGCATCATAAAACTTATTACATTTCATACAATAATTTCTTAAAATACTACCATGTAATTCATATACTACTTTTGAACCAGCCTTTTGATGAAGATCATCAATATTTTGGGTAATAATAGCTTTCAATTTACCATTTTTTTCAAGTTCAGATAATTTAAAGTGAGTGATATTAGGTTCATATTTTAAACTATTCATTTTCTCTTTATAAAATCTGTAAAATTCTATCATATTATTTATAAAAAACGTATGACTTAATATTTCTTCCGGGGGATATTTATAATGTTGATTATATAAACCATCTTTACTTCTAAAATCAGGAA
>CANRGW010000101.1 GCA_947630205.1 uncultured Bacilli bacterium | reverse complement strand
TTTCTTTTCCTACCAATTTAGTCTTACATATTCTATTTAATACTATTTTCTGAAATTTAACTTTTCATTTGAGTTTTATATTTTCTTTAAAAGCAAATAAAAAAATATCAAAGTAACTGATTAAATTTTTAAAAAAGATATATTAATACTAAGTTAATATACAATAAAAAAATTTATAAAAGATAAAAAGAAAAAATTTCTAAAGGCAAATACTATAACTTTTTTATAGTCTTTTTAAAATAATCTCGATCCAAGACAACTTTAATTAATAAACTCTGTAAAAAGATAACCAAAAGAGCCAAAAGAAAATTCCAAAATCCAAAGTAATAAAGACCTAATAAAACAATTATTCCATTAACAATAAAATTAGTTAAAGCAATTGATATATGAAAATATTTATTAAAAATTAAAGATACAATACTAATTCCTCCATTAGAAAAACCAAGTTTATAAACCAAACCTCCTGTTATACCTGAAATAATACCAGCAATAATAGCAAAAAGAAAGGGATGACTACTACAATCAAAAAAATTAAAACTACTTGTCAATTTAACAAGCATTGGATAAAAGAATGTTGCTATAACTGTTCCATAAGTTGTTTCTTTAGGTAAAAAAAAGTAACTAATAATTAAAGCTAGAATATTTATAATAAAAATAATCATTGCCGGACTAATATTTAGAAGATGATTAAAAAGAATAGCCATTCCTTGAGTACCACCTGTTACTAAATCTAAAGGTTTTAAAATTAAATTAAGATTACATGCTGCTAAAAACAAAACCAAAAGTAATAATAAATATTTTTTAAATTTTTTCATATTTCACCTATCAATATCTACTTATAGAATATTAAAAAAAGCAGTTATTAGTTACTGCTCTTTACATTATTTTTTAAATAACTTTCAATAAATTCATCAAGATAACCATCTAAAACTTTTGAAACATTACTTGTTTCATAATTAGTTCTATGATCTTTAACCATAGAATATGGATGCATAACATAACTTCTTATCTGGGAACCAAATTCAATATTTAAACTCTCACCCTTGGTGGATGCTAATTCTTGATTTTGTTTTTCAATACTTAAAAGTTTTAGTTTACTCTTTAACATTCGCATAGCCTCTTCCCTATTTTGAATTTGACTTCTTTGATTTTGACATGAGACAACAATTTTGGTTGGCAAATGCGTTATCCGAACAGCACTATCAGTTGTATTTATATGCTGTCCTCCGGCTCCACTACTTCGATAAACATCTATTTTCAAATCTTTATCTAATATTTCAATATCTTCTACTTCCTTAAATTCCGGAATAACATCTACTGATGCAAAAGAAGTATGTCGTTTATTATTAGCATCAAAAGGAGATAACCTTACTAATCTATGAACACCTTTTTCACACTTTAAATATCCATAAGCATAAGCACCTTCAACTTTTAAAGATACACTTTTAACACCAGTTTCTTCACCTTCTAAAAATGAAAGTACTTCAACGCGAAAATTATGTCTTTCCATATATCTTAAATACATACGATATAACATATTAGACCAATCACACGCTTCTGTTCCTCCGGCTCCTGCATGTATTTCTAAAATACAGTTAGAATTATCATATTCAGAATTTAATAAAGTAAATAATTCTAAATCATGAATTGTTTTTTGTAATTCTTCTAAATTACTTTCTAATTCTTTTTTAACTTTTTCATCATACTCTAATTCTAAAATTTCTAAAGTCATTAAATCATTAGCAATTTTATCTTTTAATTCTTTACTATTATGAACAATATCCTTTAAATTATTTAATTCATCCATTACTTTGTTAACATTATTTTTATCAAGCCAAAAATTAGGGTTTTCTGTTTCTTTTTCTAAAGATTTAATTTTTTCTTCTTTTACTTCAATGTCAAAGTAACCTCCATAATTCTTCTTGTTTTAATTTTAATTTACTAAATTCACCTTTAATTTCATTTAATTCCATATTTTTTCTCCTTTTTTAGGTATAATTTTAAAATTTTTCTTTATACTAATAATGACAATGATAATTAAATCGTTGTCATTATTAGAACTTTTAACTTGTTATGTTTACAAGTTACAAAGTTCTTTTATTTTTTTAAATTAGTTTTAGAACTTTTCTTAGTACTTACTTCTCTTTTTTTAGGTTCTTTTTTACTCTTTTCTTCTTTTTTAGAATTTTTAACTGGTGTTTCTTTTTCTTCTTTAACAATAGATGCTTCTTCTATTTTTTCATTAACAACTTCATGAGAATTATCATTACTTACAGTTTCATTATTTAAAGATACAACTTTTGTACCTGCTAACAAATCATGTAAGCCTCTTCCATCTTGTCTGAATAAAATCAACGCAAAGGTTACTATATAAATAGCCCCAAAGAATGAAGTTACAGTATCATTTACTTTTATAAAATTGGCTTTATTTAAAGCAAGAATTGTAACTACTGAAATAATATTAATTAAAATTGAATTAATTAATAAACTTCTAAGTAAATAATTATTCATTGATAACTTTTTATCTTTACTTGAAGTAATTTTAATCTTTAAAAGTTTTTTACCTAAAGTTTGTCCATCATTATAATAGGCAAAGACAACATAATAAATTATTGAAACAACGACAAGAACAATACTTGAAGCAACACTTTCTTTACTTAAAACATAAGATATATCATTTACTTTTTCTAAATATTCTTCTTCATCTATTTTTTTATCTTGAAAATCTTCTATTACTTCTGTAAGACTAGAACTTGTCTTTTCATAAACATCACTTACAGGGATAAAAACGGTCAATAAAGAGCCAATAAAAGCAACAATTAAAACATCGACTAAATATGCTAAAATTCTTTTATAACTAACTGGTTTCATTTAATTCCTCCTTAAATTCATTTAATACATTTATTATATCACATAATTTAGTCATTTGATATACTTTTAATTTAACCTGATTAGCATTTTTTAAACCTTTTAAATACCATGCAATATGATTACGAATTTCTAAACAAGCCAATTTTTCTGGTTTAATTTTACTTAAATAATCCAAGTGTTTTAAGCACATATCAACTTTTTCTATTGGAGTTGGTTTAGGTAAGATAGTACCATCTTTTAAATAAGCATTAATTTCTCTAATTAACCAAGGATTACCAAGAACTCCTCTACCTATCATTATTAAATCACATCCCGTTTCTTCTAACATTGCTTTAGCCTTATAAATATCTGTTATATCACCATTACCTATAACAGGAATTGTAACATTTTCTTTTACGGCTTTAATGATACTCCAATCAGCATGTCCTGTATAACCTTGACTTCTGGTTCTAGGATGAATACAAATAGCACTAGCACCGGCTTCTTCACATATTTTAGCAACTTCTAAAGCATTTATACTATTTTTATCCCAACCACTTCGAATTTTAACAGTTACAGGAACGGAAACTGCTTCAACAACAGCTGAGACAATTTCTTTTATTTTTTCGGGATTTTTAAGAAGAGCCGCTCCTGCTTGACTTTTAATAGCAACTTTTGGAACAGGACAACCCATATTAATATCTATAATATCAGGACGCATAACTTCTTCAATATATTTAGCAGCATTAACAAAAGACTCTTTATCACTTCCAAATATCTGTTGAACTATGGGTCTTTCAATATTTTCCATAAAAAGCATATCTTTTGTTTTTTGATTACGATAGAAAATTGCTTTATCACTTACCATTTCGGCATAGATTAAACTACAACCCATTTCTTTAATAATTTTTCTGAAAGCACTATTACAAATACCAGCCATAGGTGCTAAAACCGTTTTACCTTTTACTTCAACATTGCCAATATACATAGTATCATCCCTTTCTCATATAGAAAATTTCCTTAATAACGTAACAACGCATAATTATACCACATTAAAAAAAATAATAAAATTGCATTTTTTTAAAACAAACTAAAAAAGAGCCGAAGCTCTTTTTTATGCCATTGATTTATATACTTATATTATTTGAATAATGGATTATAAATTATTTGATCAACATAAATCAAATCAGGATTTGGAATATTGTTATATCTTGCAATTTCTTGATAAGATACTTCCCATGCAGTTGAAATTAACCACAATGTATCACCCCAAATAACTTTATAACTTCTTTGATTTTTATCAGTATTAATAGTTGTATTAGCAACCCAAACTGAATAATCTGTTGTAGTAGCAGATGCTGTTCCATTATTAGTAGTATTATTATTTGTATTATCATCATTACTTCCAGAATTTGTTGATGAACCATCTGATGATTGTGAACCTTCTCCTTGATTATCTGTTTCTGTTGCATCTGGTTCTTTTTCATCTTTTTCTTTATCAC
>CANRGW010000100.1 GCA_947630205.1 uncultured Bacilli bacterium | reverse complement strand
GAATTATTACAATTGAAGATGCAGCTGAATTAAAATTAAAACAAAGTCATGTTATTTCTCTTGAAACAAGAGTTGATAATTATGAGTCAAAGAGTGAGATTACTATTCGGGATTTAGTAAGAAATTCTTTACGTATGCGACCTGATAGAATAATTGTTGGAGAAGTTCGTGGGGGAGAAGCGTTTGATATGTTACAGGCTATGAATACTGGTCATGATGGCAGTTTGACAACTTTGCATGCTAACGGTTCAATTGATGCCTTAAATAGACTAGAAACAATGGTATTAATGGGAGGAATTGAAATTCCTATTCCAGCAATTCGAGACTATATTGAAAATGCAATTGATATTGTTGTTAATATTACGAGGTTAACAGATGGTAGAAGAAAAATAACTGATATTTCTGAGATAAATGGTTTTAAGGGTACGGAAATAAATGTTGTTCCTATTTTTGCTTTTGAACAAACTGGTTTAACTAAAAATGGTGAAGTCGATGGTGAATTTAAAGTAGTAACTAAGAAGATTAAAACGCTTGATAGAATAAAGAATAAAGGTATTAAAGAATTAGAAATAATTTTTGGTGATTTTTATGAATAGTACTTTAGTTTTTGCTTTTGCTATGGAACTTATTCTTATTTATTTTATTGCCTTACTTTTATATTATTTAATTCTTTTACGAAGAAAAATAAAAATAGCAGCCCGTTTAGATAGATATGCTATTTCTAAAGTTAAAAAAGAAACAACTCTTTTTGATGATATATTTTCAATTTATGATAATTTTATTCGAGGGTTTTCTAAAGTTTTATATAAATTAAAGATTTTTAATAATTATGCTTTAAGATATCAAAAGTATATAACAAAAGAAAATAAAGACCATATTGATAAAATGGATTTTATTAGTAAAAAGATTTTATTAACATTGATTTTTATAATTATTTTAATAACTGTTTTTGGTTTAAAACATCAGAGTATTTCTTTTATTCAAGTTGTATTTACTGGTTTAGTTGGTTTTTTTGCTTTAGATATTTTCTTAATATCTCTAAATAAAATTATTGAAAAAGAACAAGAAAATGATTTGTTAAAAGCAATTACTATTATGAATAATTCTTTTAAAAGTGGTCATAGTATTATGCAATCCATTAAGTTAGTATCCGATGAATTATCATCACCTTTAGGTCTTGAATTTAAAAAAATGTATGTTGACCTTACTTATGGTTTAAGTTTAGATATTGTTTTTCAACGTTTTGAAAATCGTGTAAAACTTCCAGATGTTAAATATATTACTACGTCTTTAAAGATTTTAAATGAAACAGGTGGAGATATTGTTAAAGTATTTGAAAGTGTTGAAAAAACGTTCTTTAATAATAAAAAATTATCTGATGAATTAAAAAATCTAACAGCATCAAGTAAACTACTTTATTATATTTTGTTATTTATTCCTGTTGCTTTTGTTATATTTATTTACATATTAGATAGCACTTATTTTACACCTTTATTTACATCTTTCTTTGGTTATGTAATTCTTATATTATCTCTTATTATTTATTTAAGTTATATTTTAATTATAAAACGCTTAATGAAAGTAGGTGTTAAGTTATGATTTCATCTAAATTATCTTCTTTGATTTATCGTGATGAAACTATTAAAAAAATTGAAAAGAAGATAAAACTTCTTGGTATAAACGCTAAAGTTAATCCATATACATTTATGAATATAAGAATTATATCTAGTATTTTTATCTTTTTTATGGTATTATATCTAATTGACTTTGGTTACATATTAGCACCTATTTTGGTTTATTTCTATTATACTTTTTTACCAAATTTATACTTCGATTCTAAAATTAGAAAAAGAAGTAGAGAACTTGACTACGATGCTATGTATTTTTTTGAAATATTGGCTTTATCTTTAGAGTCAGGAAAGAATTTAATTACAGCTTTGAATTCAACTAGTAAAAGTATAAATTCTAGTTTATCTTTAGAAATACGTGAAGTTGTAAGACAAACTAATTTTGGTAAAAGTTTAGATGAAGCACTTGATGACTTGAAAGAAAGAATTCCAAGTGATACGGTTAATAATATTATTTTAAATATTCGTGAGTCTAATTTATTTGGAAATAATATAATTGATACCCTTTATAATCAAATTGATTATATAAGAGAAAAATTAGTATTAGAAAATAGGGCTTATATTGCTAAATTACCTCTTAAAATAAGTATAGTTTCTGTTGTCTTTTTTATCCCACTTTTACTGATGCTTATTTTAGGACCCGTTATATTAAATTATTTTAGTTAGGAGGAAATTATGAGTGGACATTCAAAATGGGCAACAATTCATCGTAAGAAAGGATTAATTGATGCTGAACGTGGAAAAATATTTCAAAAAATTGCAAAGGAAATTCAAGTAGCAGCAAAAGGAACTAATGGAGACCCAGATATGAACCCTGGTCTTAGAATGGTTATTGAAAAAGCAAGAAGTAATAATATGCCTAAAGATAATATTCAAAAAGCTATTGATAAAGCCGTTGGCAATGCTAATGATGTAAATTTTGATAGTATTCGTTATGAAGGATATGCACCTCATGGAATTGCTATTATGATAGATTGCTTAACAGATAACAAAAATAGAACGGCTATGCTTGTACGTTCAACTTTAACTAAACATGGTGGAAACTTAGGAACTGATGGCTCTGTTAGTTACTTATTTAAAAGATTAGGTGTTATTGAAATTGAAGCCAAAGATAATTTTGATGCAATCATGGATATAGCCATAACGGCTGACTCTCTTGATTGTATTGATAATGAAGATAGTTATGTAATTTATACTGAACCAGATAATTTCTTAAATGTTAAATCGGCTTTTGAAGAAAATGGCATAACCGAATTTTTAACAAGCGAAATAACTTATGTTGCTGATAATAAAATAAGTTTAAGTGATGAAGATACAGAAAAAGTTATGAATTTAATTTCAACCTTAGAAGATATTGATGACGTTTCAGAAGTTTATCATAATTTAGATATCTAATATGAATTATAGTGTTATTTTAGAAGATACTTTAAAAAATTTAAAGTCTAAAAAGAAATTATTATTACATGCTTGTTGTGCTCCTTGTTCTAGTTATGTAATAGAGTACTTAAGTAATTATTTTGCTATTACTATTTTATATTACAACCCCAATATAGACTCTTTAGAAGAATTTAATCATAGATTGAATGAATTAAAACGTTTTGTGCAAGAGTTTAAAACTAAAAATCCTGTTGAAGTAGTTTCTCTTGGCTATCAACCAATGGATTATTTAAAAGTTATAAAAGGATTAGAACAAGAAAAAGAGGGAGGTTCTAGATGTTATCAATGTTTTAAATTAAGACTAACGAAAGCAGCCCTTTATGCAAAAAATCATAATTTTGATTATTTCACGACAACGTTAACTATTAGTCCTTTAAAAAATAGTCAAGTTATTAATCAAATAGGTCATGAATTAGAAACTCAATATGGAGTTAACTATTTATATTCAGATTTTAAAAAGAAAGAGGGCTATAAAAGAAGTATTGTTTTATCACATGAATATAATTTATATAGACAAGATTACTGTGGTTGTATTTTTTCCAAAAACGCACGATTAGAAAAAGTAAAGAAGGGAGAAACTATTTAAAATGAATAGAAAAGGTTTTACATTAGTTGAGTTAGTGGCTGTTGTCTTTTTAATGGCCTTAGTTTTATTATTCGTGGTCCCTTCTATTCGTGGTATTATGAAAGATAATCGAGTTAAGGAATATGAAACTTATGAAGATATGATGGTCGAATATACTAAAAGTTATCCTAATTATAAAAGTAAAAACTATATTTGCTTAAAAGACTTGAATATGGAAAAAATAACTCCTAAAGTAGAATGTAAAGGTTATGTAGAAATAAATGATAATGAATTAACACCTTATATATCTTGTATGCAAGATGAAAAAGAAACTTATAAAACAGAGGGATATAATTTACCAAGTGATTGTGAATAAAAAATAAAAAAAGTTAATTTAAATTTGAAGGGAAACACTTTAAATTCTAAAAGACTATAATTGCTTAATTAAAGAAAATATATTATAATATATCTACTTGAGGTGATTAGATGAATATTGATTTAATGACTTTAAATTATCAAGATAAAATAAAAATTGATGAAGTAATAAGTTATGAAAAAGATTTTATAAAAAATTCTGATATTAAAGCCTTAGATAATGTTAAAGTAACTGGTGAAATTTATAAGGATTATGAAAATAACAATGCTATTAAATTAGAAGTTATAGGTGTAATGATGATAATAGATGCTATAACAAGTGAAGAAGTTCCTTATGAATTTAAGATAGAAATTGAAGAAAATTTAGAAAATTCATTAAAAACACTTGATTTAATTGAATTTTTATGGCATTATATTGTATTGGAAATTCCGATTAGGTATACAACTAGTGAT
>CANRGW010000099.1 GCA_947630205.1 uncultured Bacilli bacterium | reverse complement strand
CCTGAACCTTATAAAGGAAAAGGTATTCGTTATAAAGATGAATATATTCGTCGTAAAGAAGGTAAAAAGGCTGCTTAATAAATGGAGGAATAGTTTATGATAAGTAAAGTATCAAAAAACGATGCACGGAAAGCAAGACATACAAGAGTTACGAATAAAATAATCGGTACTCCAGAAGTTCCAAGAGTTTGTGTTTTCCGTTCAAATACAAATATTTATGCTCAAATTATTGATGATATAGAAGGTACAACTTTAGTTTCTGCTAGTTCTCTTGAAAATAAAGGAGTAAATGGTAGTAATATAGAAGCCGCTAAATTAGTTGGAGAGTCCCTTGCTAAAAAAGCCAAAAAGGCAGGAATTACAAAAGTTGTCTTCGATAGAGGTGGATACCTATACCATGGACGTGTTAAAGCACTAGCAGATGCTTTAAGAGAAAATGGATTAGAATTCTAATAGGAGGAGAGTATGCAAAAACAAAGAAAAGATACCAAGAACGTTAAAACTCTTGAAGAGTTAGTTGTTGAAATTAAAAGCGTTGTTAAAGTAACTCAAGGTGGTCGTCAAAGACGTTTTTCAGCAACAGTCGTTGTTGGAGATAGAAATGGTACAGTTGGAATTGGTATTGGCAAAGCCGGAGAAGTTCCAGATGCTATTAAAAAAGCCATTCAAGCTGCAAATAAAAATCTAATAAAAATCACTCTAATTGATAATCGAACAATTGCTCATGAAGCAATCGGTAAAAGTGGAGCCGCTCGTGTTTTAATTAAACCTGCTAAAGCCGGTTCTGGTCTTATAGCTGGTGGTGCTGTTCGTGCTGTTCTAGAACTTGCTGGACTAAGAGATATTTCAAGTAAATCACTTGGTTCAAGAACAAAATTAAATATGGCAACTGCGACAATTAATGCTTTAAAATCTATTAAAACAGTTGAAGAAGTTGCTAAATTAAGAGGAAAAGAAGAAAGTGAGATTTTAGGATAGTATGAAATTACATGAATTAGAAAGAAATGCTGGGGCTAAACATGAAAGACGTCGTGTTGGACGTGGAATGGGTTCTGGTTTAGGAAAAACAAGTGGACGTGGTGAAAAAGGTCAAAAAGCAAGAAGTGGCGTATCAATTAAGTCAACTTTTGAAGGAGGACAATTACCACTATATAGACGTTTACCAAAAAGAGGATTTTCAAATAGTGATTTTAAAATTAGATATGCAACAATTAACGTTTCCGATTTAAATAGATTTGCTGATGGAACCGTTGTAACACCTGAATTATTAAAAGAAACAGGACTTTTGAAAAATCAATTAGATGGAATAAAAGTTCTAGGAGACGGTGAATTAGAAAAGAAACTTACGGTTAAAGCACATAAGTTTTCAAGAACAGCAGTAGAAAAAATTGAAAAGTCAGGAAGCAAAATCGAGGTGATTTAATGTTTGCTACTATTAAGCAAATATTTGCACCAACTAATTCTGATTTAAGAAAAAGAATATTATTTACTTTAGGGGGACTTTTAATCTTTATAATTGGAACTGGTATTACTGTTCCAGGTACAACAAATATTACGAAAAATCTAGGTTTTCTAGAATTAATTAATGTTATGGGTGGAGGAAGTTTAAAAAGATTTTCAATCTTTGCTTTAGGAGTTTCACCTTATATTACAGCATCAATCATTACACAGTTATTACAAATGGATATAATTCCTTATTTTACAGAACTTTCAAAAGAAGGACCTGTTGGAAGAAGAAAAATTAATCAAATTACAAGATATCTTGGTATAATTTTTGCTTTCATTGAGGGATATGCTTTCTCATTTGCCTTTTTAGGAAGTACCAATGCTTTTGAATATTTATATGTTGCTGTTATTTTAACTGCCGGAACTGCTTTTTGTTTATGGCTTGGTGACCAAATAACGCAAAAAGGAATTGGTAATGGTGTATCTTTAATGATTATGGCTGGTATTATTTCATCACTTCCAACTATGTTCCAAACAGCCTTTACTTCATTTATTGATTTTTCAGGCTTAGGAGGAGAAATAGCTTTAGGAGTTTTGAAATTCGTAGTTTTTGTTGTTGTATATTTCTTAATTATTATTGGACTTGTATATGTTCAAGAGTCTGAAAGAAGACTTCCACTTCAATATGCTAATAAAACAACTGGGGCTTATGGTTCTGAACAATCATTTTTACCAATTAAATTAAATACAGCTGGAGTTCTTCCTGTAATTTTTGCTTCAAGTTTGCTTGCTATTCCAGCAACAATTGCAAATTTTATAAATAAAGAGGGCTTCACGACTTTTGTTAGTAATTATTTAGATTATTCTAAACCAGTTGGTTTTATAATTTATGTAGCGTTGATATTCTTATTTGGTTATTTCTGGACATTCTTACAATTTAAACCAGAAGACGTTGCAGAAAATTTAAAAAATAATGGAGGTTATATTCCAGGGGTTAGACCAGGTCATGATACAGAAGAATATATAAGTAAGTCTTTATCAAAGGTTACGTTAGTAGGAACAATTTTCTTAATTATCTTGGCTGTCTTACCAATTCTCTTCACAGTTATTACAAAACTACCAAGTAGTGTTAGTATTGGTGGAACGGGGTTATTGATTGTCGTTGGAGTTGCTCTTGAAACCTATAAACAATTAGAAGGTAGCTTAGCAACAAGAACATATAAAAAGAGAAGGAGCCGTTTAAGATGAAAAATATCATTTTAATTGCAGCACCAGCTGCCGGAAAAGGAACATTATCCGAAATGCTTGTTGAAAAATATGGATATGCGCATATTTCAACAGGAGATTTACTACGTGATGCTAGTTCAGAAGCATCAGAATTAGGTCAAAAAATTGCTAATATGTTAAAAAATGGTGAATTAGTTACTGATGAAATCGTTTTTGAACTATTAGAAAAAAGATTAGAAAATAAAGATACATTAAAAGGATACATCTTAGATGGTTTTCCAAGAACGTTAACGCAAGCTAAAATGTATGATGAATTAGTTAAAAAGTTAAATCGTGAACTTGGAATAGTTGTTGTTTTAAATACATCATATGAAACCTTAAAGAAAAGAATTGTTGGAAGAGTATTATGTAAGAAGTGCGGAAGTGTTTATAATACTTTAACTGGTGTTAATGCTCCAAAACAAGAAGGTATATGTGATAAATGTGGTGGAGAGTTATTAAAGAGAAGTGATGATAATGAAACATCATTTGCTAATCGTTATCAAACTTATCTTGAAAAAACTGAACCATTAATTGATTATTATAAAGAAAAAGGTAATTTGTTTTATATAAATGGTGAAAATAAAGAACAAATGCTAGAAGAAATAGAGGCTTTACTTCATGATTAGTATAAAAAGTGAAAGGGAAATTGAACTTCTAGAACATGCTGGTCATATTGTGTATCTTACGCATTGTTATTTAAAGCCTTATATTAAAGCTGGGATAACAACCAAAGAATTAGATAAACTTGCTCATGATTTTATAATAAGTCAAGGGGCAACACCTTCATTTCTTGGCTATGATGGTTTTCCAGCCTCTATTTGCACTAGTATTAATGAAGAAGTTGTTCATGGTATTCCAAGCAATAGAAAATTAAAAAATGGTGATATTATTTCACTTGATATAGGTGCTTGTTATAAAGGTTATCATGGTGACTCAGCTTGGACTTATGCGGTTGGTGAGGTTGATAAATCCTTAAAATATTTAATGGAACATACAGAAAAATCTCTCTTCGTTGGTCTTAAAGAAATAAAACCAGGTAATCATATAGGAGACATAGGTGCTGCTATTCTTGAATATGCCGAAGCTCATAAATTAGGAGTTGTCAAAGAATTGGTTGGACATGGCGTTGGAACGGATGTTCATGAAGAACCAGATGTTCCTAATTATGGAGTAAGGGGAACAGGTCCTTTATTAAAAGAGGGAATGGTTATTGCTGTTGAACCAATGCTTACTCTTGGTAGTCCAGATATTGTGATCTTGGATGATGGATGGACAATTGAAACCGAAGATTATCAAGCATCAGCACATTATGAACACACTGTTGTTGTAACATCTGACGGTGTAAAGATATTAACAGGAGGAAAAAATGGCTAAGAAAAATATTTCAAAACCAGTTAAAAAGGAAATGGCAAAAACTCTTAAAAAAGACACCATTGAAGTAGAAGGAAAAGTTATTGAAGTTTTACCAGGGTATAAATTCAAAGTAGAGCTTACAAATAAGCATATTGTTGAGGCTCATGTTTCTGGTAAAATGCGAATGAATTACATTCGTATCATTGAAGGAGATAATGTATTACTAGAATTAACTCCTTATGATTTAACACATGGGCGAATAACCTATCGGAAATGAAAGGAAGAAGATATATATGAAAGTAAAACCATCTGTAAAACCAATTTGTGCTAAATGCAAAGTTATAAAACGTAAAGGTAAAGTAATGGTAATTTGTGAAAATCCAAAACACAAACAAACCCAAGGATAATAGGAGGTGTAATT
>CANRGW010000098.1 GCA_947630205.1 uncultured Bacilli bacterium | reverse complement strand
TTTGATCCTTTACGAAGAGAAATTGCAAGAATTACTTTGGAGACTTTAATAAAAGATGGAAGAATTCATCCAACAAGAATAGAAGAACTTTATGATAAAGTTTCTAAAGAAATGAATGAAAAAATAATTGAATATGGCAATAACGCTTTATTTAGATTAGGAATTACGAAAGTTGATCCAAAATTAGTTTCTATTATTGGTAAACTTCAATTTAGAACTAGTTATGGTCAAAATGCTTTGACACATTCAATTGAAGTGGCAGAACTTTCAGGTATTTTAGCCGGCGAATTAGGTGAAAATGTTATGTTGGCTAAAAGAGCAGGTCTTTTCCATGATATTGGAAAAGCAATCGACCATGAAGTGGAAGGAAGTCATGTTGAGATAGGTGTTGAACTAGCCAAAAAATATCATGAACCAGAGGAAGTTATTAATGCAATAGCCTCTCACCATGGAGATACAGAACCAACAAGTGTTATTTCAACTATTGTTGCTATCTGTGATTCTTTATCTGCATCCCGTCCAGGAGCAAGAAACGATTCCTTAGAAAATTATTTAAAACGATTAGAGCAATTAGAAAAAGTAACTGATGGTATTGAAGGAATAGACAAAACTTTTGCAGTTCAAGCCGGAAGAGAACTTCGTGTTGTTGTTAAACCAGAAGAGGTTGATGATTTAGAAAGTTATAAAATTGCAAGAGAAGTTAAAGAAAAAATTGAAAAAGAAATGCAATACCCTGGTACTATAAGAGTAACTGTAATAAGAGAAGTTAGAGCTCAAGAAGAAGCACGATAACTTCTTTTTTCACGTTAAAAAGACTAAGGGAGGTGTTTAAATATGAAATGGATAATGAATATCGAGAAAAAGTATAAATTACCTTATTATTTAAGTAATATATGTCTTATTTTCTTTGATACAATTGGTTTTATTATTCCCATTATAACAGGTTATTTAGTTGACAAAATAACTATTCAAAAAGACTATAGTAATCTTCTTTTAATTACGATAGCAGTTATAATATTTTCTCTTTTAAGATATTTAGGTTCTTACTTTTTTGTAATTAAAGTGGAAATGCTTAGTGAAAAAATAACGAGTAAAATTAAAGAAAAATGTTACCAAAACCTTAATAACCTTGATTATTATTTCTTTGAACATACTAATCGTGGGGAATTAATGACTAATTTTACAAGTGATATAAGACAAATTTGTTACCATATTTTCTATAATGTAAGAAATATTATAACCACGATTTTAACTTTTCTTTGTTCCTTTATCTATCTTTTAACAATAAATATACCTTTTACTTTTATCCTTTTAACACCTGGCATTGTAATTGGAATTATTAGTTATTATTTTGTCAAAAGCATAACTCCTAAATATGAACATTTATGGGAAACACTTGCTAATTCTAATGATTATATATCTGATAATATTGAAGGTAATAAAGTAATTAAATCTTTTGCTTTAGAAAATTATGAAATTAAAAAGATGAATGAAATCAATAAAAAATATATTGCTGAGGATATAGATGTTTCACTTTTAAATAATAGTTTTTATGCTAAAGTTGATTTTTTAAGTAATTTAATGAGTCCTATTTTCTTAATAATTGGAAGTATACTTTATTTTAATAATCAAATAACTTTAGGTGAATTAATAATTTTTAATGCTTATTTACATAATTTAAGGGCTCCATTTACAAGAATAGGCAGTTTAATGAATAATTTGGAAAGATATAAAACTTCTAAAAAACGTTTACAAGCGTTGTTGAATGCTAAACCAATTATAAAATTATTAGGTGAAAAGAAATTAAAATCTTTAAATGTTCCTATTGAATTTAAAAATGTTCAAGTTATTTATGATAAAAAGATAGTTTTAGATAATCTAAATTTAAAAATTAATCCTCATGAAACCGTTGCTTTTATTGGAAAAACCGGAAGTGGTAAGTCAACAATTGTTAATTTATTATTAGGATTTATTACTCCTAAAAAAGGTGAAATATTATTAGATGGAGAAAATTATCTTAATTATAATATTAAAGATATAAGAGAAAAAATAGGTTATGTAACGCAAAATGCTTTTTTGTTCTCGGATACTATCTATAATAATATTAGTTATGGTGTTCAAGATTTAGATAAAAAAGAAGCGTTAAAATATGCTCGTCTTGCTTGTTGTTACTATATTAATAATTTAGAAGATGGAATAGATACTGTAATTGGAGAAAAAGGAGTAGGTTTATCAGGAGGAGAGAAACAACGTTTGTCTTTAGCAAGAGCACTTGCTGTTAAACCAGATATTTTATTACTTGATGATATAACAAGTGCTTTAGATATTGAAACGGAAGAAAAAATAAATGAAAGTATTGAAAATTTAGATTATAAAGCAACAAAGATTATTATTGCTAGTAAGATTGTTTCAGTTAAAAATGCTGATTGTATTTATGTAATAGATGATGGAAGAATTATCGAACAAGGAAATCATCAAGAATTACTAAAGAAAAAAGGTTATTACTATGAATTATATAATATAGGAAAGGAGAAAGAATAATGGCTGTTAATAATTATCAAAAAGATGAAGAAAAAACAAAGTTTTCTTTTTCCGGATTTCGAAGAATTTTAAAATTTGTTAAACCATATAAAAAAGACGTAGTGAAAATGTTTTCTTTAGGTATTTTAATAACTATTACTCTTTTGATTATTCCAAAAATTATAGCCTATACTATTGATGTTTTGTTTTTAAATAAAAATTTTAAATTGATTGTTATTTTTACTTTGATTGTTTTATTACTATCTTTAACGGCAACCTTACTTCAAAAAAAGAAAGAAAATATATCTTTATATGTTGTTGATGGTATTTCTCATGATTTAAAAATGACTATTTTTGAAAAATTACAATATCTTCCTAATAGTTACTTTGATACAAGAAGTCATGGAAAAATTTATACAAGGGCTGCAACTTATCCAGATGAAGTAAGTGTTATTCTTTGTTATGTTATTTTAGAAGTAGTTTTAGATATTATAAATCTTATTTTAATTGCTATTTTTATGCTAACAACTAATTTTCAATTAGCACTTATTCCTTTAATTCCTGCATTTATTCTAATTATATTCTTTATATTTTTATCGCCTATAAGAAGAAAATTAAAACATAATATAAATAATAAAAATTCTAATGTTAATGGTTATATTTCAGAAAGTATTAATGGTATTAGAATTACTCAATCATTTAATCGAGAAGAAAAAAATATTGCTATTTTTAAAGATTTAGAAAGAAAAAGACTTGCTGCTGTTAGAAAGAACAGTTTTGTTTTAAATCTTAATTGGTCTATAACCAATATCTTTGATGTTGTTAGTATGATACTAATTTATTATGTTGCTTTAAAATATATGTATCCTGTTGTTTCAATTGGTACGATTTTAGCAATTGATACGTATGCTTTAAAATTCTGGGAACCAATTCGTTATTTAACAAATAGTTATAATGATATTATGGATGCTAGTACTTATTTAGAAAGAATATTTGAATTGCTTGATGAACCTTTAAAAGTTGAAAATAAAAAAGATGCTATTAATCATGTTGTAGAGGGCAAAATTGAATTTAAAAACGTTAAATTTTCTTATAATTCTGAAAAAGTCGTTTTAGATAATTTGAATTTAAAAATTAAAGCCCATGAAAAAATAGGTTTAGTAGGTGAAACGGGAAGTGGTAAATCAACTATTTTAAGTTTAATATCAAGATTTTATGATATTGATGAGGGCGAATTATTGATTGATGATATTCCAATTAAAAATATAGATTTAAAAGATTTAAGAAAAGGTATTAGTATGATGCTTCAAGATAATTATTTGTTTTCAAGAAGTGTCTATGATAATTTAATTTTAAATAAAAATGTAAGTTTAGAAGAAGTACGGAAAGTTACCAAGTCTTTAGATATTGATGATATGATAATGAATTTAGAAAATGGCTATGATACTATTCTTTTAAATAACGGTTCTAATCTTTCAAGTGGTGAAAGACAACTTTTATGTATTGCCAGAATAATGATCCAAAATCCTAAAATTATAGTTTTAGATGAAGCAACTAGTAATATAGATTTAAAGACAGAAAGAAAAATTGAAAAGGCTTTAGAATTAGTAACTAAAGATAGAACAACAATTATGGTGGCTCATCGAATAACAACGGTTAAAAATTGTGATAAAATTATTTTAATAAAAGATAAACATAATTTTGAAGAGGGAACGCATAAGGAATTAATGAAAAAGCATGGAGAATATTATAAATTGTATAATAGTCAAAAAGCAGAATAAAATTTGACAAAAAAGGACATGCAAGTTAGGTAGAATAAAACTAACTTGTATTTTTTTGAAGAAAGTACTTGAAAAATAAAAATAAATGAAATATAATAAAAACAGAATAGAGGGACAAAAAGAAGGTTTCTCGGAAAGGTAATGATTGAGTATGATGATATTAAAATATGTTAACTCTAAGTCAACCACG
>CANRGW010000097.1 GCA_947630205.1 uncultured Bacilli bacterium | reverse complement strand
AATAGAACTAACATACAAATAACCCCAGTTCTATCTTTACCAGCATTACAATTTATTAAGATACCACCTTCACTATCTTTTATAATTTCAAAAACCTTTTTTATATTATCTAAATCATCAATTATATCCAAATAACCATAAGGAATATCTTTTTCTTTTTTAGGAAATCCTCCTCCCCTTAAAGGAACATTATAATAATTAAATTCTTTTAAAGTGCTAAAGACATTCTCTTTTTTATCTATCTCTTCTTTATTTCTTAAATCTATAATAGTCGTTAAATTATTGTTTCTAAAAAAATCTATTTCTTTTTCTGTTAAAGAACTTGGTAAAGAACTTCTATAAATTTTATTATACTTAGTTATTTTGTTTTCACTGGTTAAATACCCACCTAAATCCCTAAAATTTTTGACATACTTTAATTTTATTTTGTTCATAATAACTCCTAATCTATACTTTTATACATAATTTTATTTCTTTTTTTTAATAATTTTTTGTCTTGACTATCAGTAATTGATGTTTCTAAATAATTATTCATTCTATAAATTGCATACTCCTGCATTCGTTTCAATTCCTCATTTGTATAGCTACTTGAAGCAATAGCATGTAAATTACTATCTGCTTCTATCCATAAATCATTTTTATCTTTTTTGATTAATTCATATAATGGTGTCCCTTTTATAACACTCAAGGGATAACAACAATATTCTTTAGGTTTTAAAACTTCTTCTACAAAATCGATACTTTGCTTTAATCCATTAAAATCGTCTCCAGGTAAACCTATAATGAGTTCGGCTTTCCAAGGAATGTTATTTTCTGATAGTCTAGGTAATTCTTTAGTAACATGATATAAAGAATTTGATCTAAGCCAAGATGGAACTTTAGAATTAATAGTCTGAATTCCTATTCTTACATCTTTTAAATTACATTTTTTTAATATTTCAATCATTTCAGAATCAATAAATTCTGGTCTTAAATAAATAGTTAGCTTAGAAGAATTTGCATACAAATTAAAGTATGTTAAAATTTTCTTTGCTCTTTCCTTTGTTCCACCGACATTAGCATCAACAATAAATACTTCTTTAAATCCTATTTCTCCAATTCTTTTTATTTCTTCTTCAACAAATTCCAAATCAAAATTAGCAACATGCTCTCGATTTCGAAATCCACAATATCCACAATTATATAAACATCCTCTTGAAGTTTCATAATACAGAAAATCTTTATCTATATCTTTAAAGTTAGTGAATAAAGGATTGATATATTTAATTTCAGATTCAACTATTTTAGCATTTGGATGATTTTTATCAAAAATATTTGGGTTTTCTAAAAAGAAATTAGGATCATTACAATTATTTGTAATATATTCAACTGTCTTCAAAAGACTTTCTTCACCTTCACCCAAAATAAATATTTCCGAATCATAATCTTCTATATTAACATATCGTGTTTCTGGACCACCAATAATTATTTTTATACTAGAATCTATCTTTCTTATTTCTTTAGCTAGTTTAGGAGTTATATCCTTACTCCATACATAATGTGAAATTCCAACTATATCATATTTATCTTTTATATTTTCACTTACTATTTTTTCTAAATCTTGACTTGCTAAATTAATGCTTAAAATAGATACATCATAAGAAAAACTTTTCAAATATTCAGCTAGCCTCAAAACAGAAAGTGAATTTCTAGTAGGATAATCTTTAAGCCTTAAAAAATAATTTATTAAACATATTTTCAATTTCATCACCACCTTATTATTTTAAATGTTTTAAACATTTAACATATTTATCTTTTAAATCTACATCTGAACTATCATATTCTTTATTTTCAATTCTCTCTTGAAAATAAACTAATCCCTCATATAATCTGTATTTAATCAAACATAGTAAATATTTATAATCAATTTGAATAGGCCATAAATCTAAAACTTTTTTAATGTTAAAATCTACATCATTAAGTAAATAACTTGCTGCAATATGACTAGCCAATTGATATGTTATAGGATAAATTTTCAAGCCTTCAAAATCCAAAAAGGCAACATTATCTTTATTATATAAAATATTAGCTCTATGTAAGTCATCGTGAACTAACGATTTATAATCAGCTTTTATTGCATTTTGAAAAATCTCATCTTTAAGTAATTCTAATCCTATTTCTCTCATGTTAGAATCTTTTATTCTAAAAATATCTTTTCTTAAATTTTCTAATATATCAATTATTTCAAAATTCTTACTTTCAGGATAATTTTTTAAAGCCTCTTGCATTTTATATAATTCTTTAATTGTATTATAAAGCATTCTCTCATTTAATTCGCCATAAAAATTAGAGCCTTCCTTATATTCTAAAGTTTTTAATAAATAATTATTTCTATTTGCCATTAAATAAATTTCTGGTACATTTATATATTTAGAAAGATATTTTAATATCTCCTGTTCATTTAAGTCTCTTTGTTCAATTAGACGATTTGCTTTTTTTAAAATATATTTTTTTTCAAATGTTTCTATTTCTAATACTTGAGAATTTTTAGCAATTGTATGTTGTTTAACTTTAAGATTAGCAAATACATCATTTAACTCATGAATATTATTATGTTCAAGATTAACAGGAGTTGTTCTTGCAACTTTTAAAACTGTGTTGATTAGACATCTTAAAAAGCCTGCATGAGATACAATAATATCATTATAATTTTCTTTATTTAAATATTGTTCTAAGAACATTAAAACTCTTGCTTGTAATTCATCACCTTTAGTAGCATTAGGAATCAAATCTAAATCTCCTCTCGACGTCCAAATTTTTAAATATTCTGAATATTTTTCTTGAGCCTCAACTTTACTAAGCCCATCTAAAATTCCTGCACTAAACTCAACTAATAAATCATCTATATTGGAATCAGCTTTAATATAACTTGAAATAATATCAGAGGTTTCCCTACATCTAACAAGAGGACTAGTTAAGATTTTATCTTTTCCAGAAAAATATTCTAAATTATCCTTTACTAGTCTTAAAACATTATCCTTACCTTCATCAGTTAAAGGATAATTTGATAATCCTTGAATAATACCTTTTTTATTTCCAACTGATAATCCATGTCTAACTAATAATAATTTTTTCATATTCTTATAAAGAATGTAAAACATTCACTTTCTTTAATAAATTTTTATCTATCTTATTACTTTTAACATTTTTCATAGTTTTTATTGGACATAAAGGATCAGTCTTTTCAATTTTACCATATTCAACATATTTTCTCACCTGGCATCCACCTCGACACTTTGAATGAATATCACATTTATTACAATCATAGTTAGAAATTGTTTTCAAATAATCTTTAAGTTTTTCATTTGTTTCAAAGAAATCTCTTATGCTTTTGTAATCTTTTATATTTCCTAAATTTATTTGATTCATTAAACAAGGAGAAATTCTTCCATCAGGGTTAATAGCAATTAGTTCTTGGGCTCCAATACAGCCTTTCATATTAGGTAATCCTATATCACCACAATCATTAACTGGATTAGCAACATCACTGATGTAAATTTTATCACCATATTTTTCTTTTAATTCCTTTACATATTTCATTACTTTATAATATTCATCATAAACTTTTCCATAAAAACCTTTTTCATGAAAAATACATCTTTCAGGATTAGCAAATTTGACAACATTTACTCCTAATTTAATTCCAAGCAAAACCAATTCTTCTAATTTTTCTTTAGAAATATCTGTATAATAAGACATTTTCAAGCAAATAATTGTATCTTTTTTTAATTTTTTCTTTAATTCAACTAATCTTTTAACTGTCTCAACTGATTTAGAAAAATTCCCCTTTCCTCTAATTTTAGCATTGTCTTTTTCGTTGGCTCCTTCTAAACTTATAGTAATTGAAAATAAGTCATTTTTTAACATAATATTTAAAGTTTCATCACTTAAAGAAACTCCATTAGAGGACATAGATGAAACTATTCCATATTTTTTAGCTGTACTCATATAAGTATCTAAACCCTCTAATTCACAAGTAGGCTCTCCACCTGCTAAATGAATACGCATAATTCCACAATCGTACATATCTTTAATTATTCTTTTTATTTCTTTATTTTCCATAGTTACAGAAGAAATATTATCCTTGTTATAGCAATGTTTACATCTCAAATTACATTTACTTGTAAAATCAAAATAGTATTCAAGTGGAACACTTATTGGCTTATCTCCACCTACTAGATTTACTTCTCTAATTCCATCTTCGATTCCTAAAATTTCTAGTTCTTCTTTCAATTTTTTGTTTTTACATTTAGTAAAATCTTTAAACGCTTCCTTGCATTCTTTAATAATATTTTCATCAGACGTGAAATAATAATTTTTTTGTTTAAAACTATAAATCAATAAGCCAGCATTTTCATACCTAATCGTTAACATCTTTTCCTCCTCCATAGAAATTAATGAGTTGAAAAAACAGCTCACCATAAAAAATAAGCTGTTAATAAATAATACTTCTTTTATTTGAATTAATTGTAATTAGTCTACTAAGCATAATACTCATCTCATTTCTTAGAGTTTATTTTACATTTTTTAAAAAAATTGTCAATACCTTTTTGTAGTTTATTGTAAAAAAGATACCTTTAAGTACCTTTATAGATTTAATTTATTATATCTCTAAATTTGGGGAATAAATAACTCGGGTGA